>JAFOZN010000180.1 GCA_017391185.1 Alistipes sp.
AGCTCTCGCGCATCGGCAAGATAGAGCTACCAGAGGTGCGTCCATGTTTAGGCTCTCAGAAGCAACAATTCTACCGCAACAAGCTCGAATTTACCTTCGCCGACAAGCGTTGGCTCACCTATGAGGAGATTGCCGCAGGCGACAGCATCGAGCGCACCCCAGCGTTGGGTTTCCACATCCCAAATTGCTTCGACAAGGTACTCGACATCGAGAAGTGCTACCTCCAGCAGGAGCCATCCAACGCCATCCGCGATGAGATCAAAGCCTTCTGCATCGAGCATGGTTACTCGTTCCACAACTGCCGCGAGCATCAGGGCCTCATGCGTAACATCATCATCCGCACGGCTTCTACGGGCGAGATTATGCTCATCGTAGTATTCAACGAGGATGCTCAGGAGAAGATCTCAGCTCTGATGGAGCATATCAAGGCAAATTTCCCTCAGATTACCTCCCTCTTCTATGTCGTGAATACCAAATGGAACGACTCTATCGGAGATCTGGAGCACCACTGCTACTCAGGCAAAGATCATATCATCGAGCAGATGGAGGGGCTGCAGTTCAAGGTAGGACCAAAGTCATTCTATCAGACCAACTCTGAGCAGGCATACGAACTCTATAAGGTGGCACGCGATTTTGCCGATCTAAAGGGCGATGAGGTGTTGTATGACCTCTATACGGGTACGGGTACCATCGCCAACTTCTGCGCTCGCCGTGCCAAGAAGGTTGTGGGTGTGGAGTATGTTCCTGAGGCTATCGAGGATGCCAAGATCAACTCTCAGATCAACGGCATCGAGAATACGGTATTCTACGCAGGCGATATGAAGGATGTCCTGAGCGATGAATTTATCGAGCGCAACGGTCGTCCAGATGTTATTATCCTCGACCCACCACGTGCGGGTGTCGATGAGCGCGTGATAGATGTTATCCTGCGTGCTGCGCCCCAGCGTATGGTCTATGTGAGCTGCAATCCAGCCACTCAGGCACGCGATTTGGCATTAATGGATGGTATGTACAAGGTTGTCGATGTTCAACCTGTAGATATGTTCCCACATACTCATCACGTGGAAAATGTCGTTAAGTTAGTAAAACGATAAATTTACTACACCATGAAACGAATCCTATTGACATTGGTTGCCGTCATTGCTTTGGCGGTATCGGCATCGGCACAGGCAGATTTGCGCCCTACAGTATCGGTAAACGGTCAGGCTAAAATCACAGCTCCGCTGGATGAGATTTTCCTTTCGATTACGCTCAAGGAGAGCGACTCTAAAGGCAAAATCGACCTTGAGCAGCAGCGCACCTCTATGCTTCGCGCTCTGCGCAAGTGTGGCATAAATTGCGATGAGCAACTTCGCTTGGCTGATATGGCGAGTAGCTTCTTCAAGCGCAAGGGCTCGCTCGCTTCGTCACAATATGAGCTAAAGGTGGGCTCGGCTGAGGAGGCTCGCAAGGTATTCGAGGCTTTGGATGATGCGGGCATAGCCAATGTAAACATTGCGCGTGCCACCTGCTCCAAGATAGAGGAGTATCGCTCTGAGGCTCGCCGAGAGGCTATCCGCAACGCCAAGGCTCGTGCCGAGGAGTTGGCTACGGCTATTGGTCAGAGTATCGGTGCATGTTATGAGATAAACGACTACTCTAATTCGCAACCTGTAGTCTATCGTGCCAATATGCTCACCAAATCGGCTATGGCTGACGGTTTAGTCGAGGAGAGCGCAGAGCCTGAGGTGGAGTTTAAACCCATTGAGATCAACTACTCGGTATCTGCCAAATTTATTTTGAACGAATAAGAACCTAAAACAAAAAACATAGATATGAAAATCGCACGTCTAAGTTTTAACCCCCTGCAGGTTAATACATACATCCTCTGGGATGAGACATTGGAGGCTGTGGTGATAGATGCCGCCGCCTCAAACGAGAGAGAGAATGAGATCTTGGACAAATTCATCGCCGATCACGGCCTGAAGGTAATCCGCGCTGTCAATACCCACGGCCACTTTGACCACTTGATGGGTGTAAGCCATGTTTGCGAGAAATATGGTGTAGGTTTGGCACTCTCGGCTAAGGATAAGTTTCTGTTGGAGAATGCAGAGTCATCTGCCATGATGTTTGGCATCCGCATGGGCGGAGTACCTCAGTCGATTGAGTTGGACCTCTCGGAGGTGGAGAGCATTACATTCGGCAACACCGAGCTGAAGGTTATCCCTACTCCCGGTCATACCCCCGGTCATGTGGTGTTGTATGCTACCGAAGCAAAGGTACTCTTTACGGGCGACACGCTTTTCCGCGAGAGCATCGGGCGCACAGACCTCCCAGGTGGCGACTACTCATGGATCATGCGCTCTATTTTGGAGCAGATCATGCCACTAGGTGATGATGTGAAGATCTACCCTGGTCATGGCGAGATGAGCGACATCGGTCACGAGTCGATGTATAATCCTTTTGTGGTCGAGGTACTCAACAACGAGGTAAATTATAAGAATTAAGCCTGATCACCTTATGCGCCATCTCCTCTGCATACTATCTCTTTTTCTGAGCCTTGTGACTCTGCAAGCGCAGAATCTCTCCCCACAACAAGCCAACACTCGTGTGGGAGAGTTGATTAACGCCTCAGACTTAGAGACTCTGAGCCGAGAACTACCCTCGCTCAAAGGGCAGATTGTCAAGCCACTACTGGCTTTGGCTGAGGCTTTGGTGGCATACCACGAAGGTCGCCATGAGGATAGTAACAAAGCTATCGCACAGGTGGGCGAATATGCCCCGGAATTGGGGAGCGAGGTGGTCTTTAATATGTCGCAACTCTCCATCTACAACTACCTTCTTTTGGAGAACTATGCCGAAGGCGCTCAGATGGTCAATATGATTATGATGACACTTCCTGAGGGTGAAGCCTCGGCCGAGAGTCGGGAATCTCTGGAGGCCACACTCAGATGGATGAGTGCTCTTGCCCAAAAAGATAAGGTCGAAATCATACGCCCTCAGGCCGATGCGACAATACCTTTTGAGATCAGGGAGATGGGGCAAGGCCAGCATATCGTTGTCAACCTCTCCCTCGGAGAAAACTCAGAAGTGACGCAGGAGACTGTTTTGGATACGGGTTGTAGTTTTGCCAATTTCATTTCGAGCAAGGCAGCCGAGAAGCTCGGAGTAGAGATTCTGGCCGAAGATATCATCGTCAGAGGTTTTGGCAAGGGTTATGCCCGCTTGGGAATCCTCAAAGAGGCCAAGTTGGGAGAGGTCTGCATCAAGAACATGACCTTCTTGGTGGTGGATAAACTCGTACCCGACAATGTTCAGGCTGAGGGTATGTGCGATGTGATTTTGGGCACTCACGTCATCCGCAAATTAGGCGAGATTCGTTTCGAACCACAAAACAAGCGCATGGTATTGCCAGCCAAGCCAAGCACAGCTCCACAAAGGCGCAATCTTTTTTTCGAGGCGGGACAATACTTCCTCATCTGCCAAGATGGCGAGGAGCAGCTAACGCTCCATTTCGATACGGGCAATGTCAAAACCCAACTGTCATCCAAATACTTTACCCGTTTCCAAGCCAAGGTCGAGGCCGAAGGTGGAGAGGTTGAGCGTTCGCGCAGTGGCGGATTTGGCGGAGTTAAGTGGTGCGATATAAGGACTCTACCTAAAGTAAAGCTTGAGGTGGATGGCAAGGCTCTCAAATTGGACAGCGTTGCGGTCAACCTCCCCACAAGTTATGAGGATGGAGAGCCCTTTGTGGAGCAACATGACGGCTCGGCTGGTGCAGACTTCATCACCTCGGCTCAGAGCACCACGCTCGATTTGAAGAGAATGTTTTTCAGAATAGATAAATAGTTTATATGGGTAAATTTCTACATCGTCTGCTTTATCGCTCACTCTCGTTGGAGGGTTATCTTAGGGTGGTGAGTAGCCTATACTTTATCTTCTACCGCATGGGGTGGAATCGCCATTCGCGCACGATGGAGTATGCTTTTCACCTGCCAAGATTGGTAGGCAAGGGCGATCATGCCATAGATATTGGTGCTAACTTGGGATACTACACCCTGCCCCTTGCCGATTTGGTGGGCGATGAGGGTAAGGTCTATGCCGTAGAGCCTGTGCCTGTGATTTTCGGGGTGCTTAAGCGCAATGTAGGCTCACGCAGTAATGTCACACTGCTGAATTATGCGTTGGGTGCCGAGAATAAGAGCATCGAGATGGCAAATGATTCGGTGGCCGAAGCGGGATATTTCGGCACAGGACGCAACTTTGTGAGTGGTGGAAAGCTCTCGAATGAGGCGGTACGTTTCGAAGCTAAGATGGTGGAGGCGTATGGGCTTTTCAAGGATTTGGAGCGCGTAGATTTTATCAAATGCGATATCGAGGGATATGAGGGTGTGGTGATGCCTCTGCTTAAACCTCTTTTGGCGCAGCACCACCCTACCGTACTGATTGAAACCGATGGAGACACGCGCCAAGAGATGATCTCACTCTTCTCGGAGCTTGGCTATAGTGCCTATATGCTCCAAGATGGCAAGGAGGTAGAACTCAACCCCCAAAGCGACAAGGATATTATTTTTAGATATAGATAAGAAGGTCGCAAACAAAAAAGGTCGATAAGCAATACAACTTAAAGTATAATGAATAAACATATATAAGCACGAGATGAGAATAGATATTATTAGCGTTGTACCAGAACTCTTGACTTCTCCGCTCAACGAATCAATCCTAAAGAAGGCTCAAGAGAAGGGAATGGTCGAGATAGTTATCCACAACCTCCACGACTACGCCCACGACAAGCGCAAAACTACAGATGATTACCCGTTTGGAGGTGAGGCAGGCATGGTAATGAAGTGCGAACCCGTATTCGAGCTTATCGAGAAGTTGCAGTCGGAGCGCACCTATGACGAGATAATCTACACCTCGCCCGATGGTATCACCTACAACCAACACGAGGCAAACCGTCTCTCGATGTTGGAGAATATCATCATCCTCTGCGGCCACTACAAGGGCATCGACCATCGCATCCGCGAGCATCTTATCACGCGCGAGATCTCCATCGGCGATTATGTCTTGACGGGCGGAGAGCTTGCAGCATGTATCATCGCCGACTCCATCGTACGTCTGATTCCTGGAGCCATAGGCGATGAGGCTTCGGCACTATCGGATAGTTTCCAAGACAATCTTTTGGCACCTCCTGTATATACTCGCCCTGCGGAGTTTCGCGGCTGGCGAGTGCCTGATGTGTTGCTTTCGGGAAATTTCGCCCAGATCGAGAAGTGGCAAGAGGAGCAGGCGTATGAGCGAACAAAATTGCTGCGTCCAGATTTATTGGAAGAGTAAAAGGAATCTTGAATTATAATAGAATATGAAATATTATATTATTGCTGGTGAGCCTTCGGGCGATTTGCATGGCTCAAATCTGATGAAGGGAATCCTCAAGAGCGACCCCAAGGCGGAGTTTCGCTTTTGTGGAGGAGATATGATGTCGGCGGTGGGTGGAAAGGAGAATCTTAGAAAGCACTATCGCGAGATGTCGTTCTTTGGCTTTGTGCAGGTGGCGATGAATCTCGGCACGATTTTGCGCCAGATGGATGAGTGTCAGCAAGATATCTTGACCTTCAAGCCCGATGTAGTGATCCTGATTGACTACCCTGGATTCAACCTTAAAATTGCAAAGTTCTGTAAGCAACAATCCATCCCCGTACACTACTACATCGCACCAAAGGTGTGGGCGTGGAAGGAGAGACGTGTAAAGCAGCTCAAGGCATGGGTGGATCGTCTCTATATCATCTTTCCTTTCGAGAAGGAGTATTTCCGAGGCAAGGGCATAGAAGCTCACTTCGAGGGTAATCCTTTGATGGATGCCATCACTCAGCGTTGCGCCGCTGCCCCCTCGGAGGCAGAGTTTAGGGCGGAGCATGGTTTGGACGAGAGACCTATCGTAGCACTTTTGGCAGGTAGCCGTGTGAGCGAGATTAAGGCTAATCTCAACTTCATGGCGCGTCTTGCGGGACGTGTGCCCGATAGGCAGTTTGTCGTGGCGGGCGTATCGTGGATCGACAGAGAGTGGTATGAGCGATATACCGAGCATATGCCTATCAAGTTTGTCTGCGACAAGACTTATGAGTTGTTGCAGATCTCTGAGGCGGCGGTGGTGACATCGGGCACAGCAACTCTGGAGACTGCCTTGATCGGTATCCCTGAGGTGGTGGTTTATGGTATTCCTTGGCTATACGAGAAGGTGAAACCATATCTGTTGAAGATTCCGTTTGTTTCGCTGGTGAATCTGAATATGGGACGTGAGGTTGTGCGCGAGATGGTGGTCTATAACCCTTCGGTGGATGATGCCGAGTTGGAGCTTCGCTCGATACTCAAGGGAGGCATGAAGCGCGAAAAGATGTTGCGTGATTTCGAGGAGTTGCGCTCAATTATCGGCGGCGCAGGTGCGAGCGAGAGATTTGCCCAAGATATTGTCAAGACAATTCAAAATTCAAAATTC
>JAFOZN010000181.1 GCA_017391185.1 Alistipes sp.
GAAATGACATAAGAATCGCTTTGGGAACAAGCTACTGCGCACATCGCTCCTAAGAAGAGGATAACAACGGATAATGCTTTTTTAGTTTTCATAAGTCTTCGCTTTAGTTAAACCATGCATCGGATTGTATATCAACAAATTACCCCCCCCGATGCGTTTTCGGCAACAGGAAGGGGTAATATGCGATAATTGTCTAATGAAAAGTTACTTCAAAAGCTCCTCCAACTTCTTAGCCAAATCCTCGCCACGCAACTGAGTAGCGATGATCTTGCCTGTTGAGCAGTCGATGAGGAAGTTTGCTGGGATAGAGTTTACTGCGTAGTCGTAACGAGCCTGATTGTCCCAATACTTGATTGCGCTGACGTGCACCCAATCCATCTTCTTATCCTCAATAGCCTTCACCCATGGCTCGCGAGCGCGATCGAACGATGCACCGTAGATCTCAAAGCCCTTCTTGTGGAACTTGTCGTATGCAGCCTTCAAGTGTGGCACCTCAGCCATACATGGACCGCACCATGATGCCCAGAAGTCCAAAAGAACATACTTGTTCTTCTTATTCTCAACTACGCTCTTCAAGCTAATCTCCTTGCCATCAGGGTTTTTCTCTACAACATCAATGTATGGGTTGCCTGGCAACACCTTCAAAGCCTTCTCGGCAGACTCCTTAATGAATGAAGCCTTCTCCTGCGCAGCCTCTGGCATAGCGTTTACCAAATCGATAACCTCCTGTGGCTGGAAATAGTAGTATGCCTGCAAAAATGCGTTCAAGCCCAATACATTGTCGATATTCTCCTCGATAAATGACTTCTGCAAAGCTACATAATCCTCCTGAGAAGCATTCTCATCCTTCTGCATTGCCCATATCTTGTTGTGGAACTCTGCAGCCTTATCATTCAAAGCAGTACCTACTGCAGAGTATGCACGATGCTCTGGGTCGAGCTTCTTTAGCTCAATCTTACCTGGCTCTACCACCACCTCGATATACATATCAGGACGAGCCTCAGGCTCACCGATAGCAACGTATGCTGCATAAGGAGCCTCAACCTCTCCATTCAAAACAAATGAGTTACCTGCAATCTGCACAGAGTCGCTCTTCACGAACTCGCGACCCTCCTGCACACCCAAATATGCCCACTTACCATCGGCAAAATCCTCTGAAGTACCCGAAATAGTGTACTTTGTTGCGCTACCGCAGCTAACCATAGCCACAGCCGCCATTGCAATTACAAAAATCTTCTTCATATTCTTATAAGTTTTATTGTTTGTTACTCTATTTACTCTTTCTCCTCAAGCGTTTTTACACTCTTCTCCAACGTACGGACTCTATTCTGCAAGTCGGGAAGATTCTTAAACACTGCAAACGAACGATGGTAATTCATACCCGGCAAGGCTGGATAACCAAAACGGATCTCACCATCAGCAACATCCTTATCAATACCCGACTTCGAGCCGATCTTCACATAATTACCAATATTGACATGATCTGCGATACCCACCTGACCTGCAAGGAAGCAGTTGCGACCAACTTTAGAAGTACCCGCGATACCCATCTGAGCCGATGAAACTGTATTCTCGCCAATCTCGACATTGTGACCGATCTGGATCAAGTTGTCGAGCTTAACACCCTTGCGAATGATAGTAGAGTCGGTCTTGGCACGGTCGATACATGTATTTGCTCCAATCTCAACATTATCCTCGATGATAACATTACCCAACTGAGGTATCTTATCAAACGTACCATCAGGCTTAGGCAAAAATCCAAAACCATCGGCACCAATCACTGCACCAGCATGGATAATACAATTCTTACCAACTCGGCAACCCTCATAAATCTTCACTCCAGGGTAGAGTGTAGTGCCTGCGCCAATCTTCACGCCATCGCCAACATATACCTGAGGATAGATCTTAGCACCTGCCTCAACAACAGCTCCCGCCTCGATAACGGCAAAATCGCCCACATAGCAATCCTCAGCAACGGTAGCCTTCTCTGAGATAGATGCCATCTTGCTGATACCCTTCTTCTGAGGTTTCATAGCGTTATACATCTCCAAAAGTTGCAACACCGCTGCACCTACATCAGGCAACTTGATAAGCGTAGCGCTCACCTCCTGCTTAGGCTCAAAATCATTAGAAACCAACACGATAGAAGCCTCAGTAGTATATACATACTGCTCATACTTAGGGTTGGTCAAATATGTCAATGCACCCTTCTTACCACCCTCAATAGAAGATACCGTATGTACGGCCGTATTCTTATCTCCTACGACAGTGCCCGACAAGAGGCCTGCAATCATCTCTGCTGTAAATTCCATAATTCGTTTTATTGTATAGTTTTAATTTGCAAATATATGAAAATCAATTTAAAATTCAAAATAGCCCCCAATAGGCTAAAAAAAGTGCGTAGCATAGCGTATTGTTTTAGCTTTTTTTTGTAATTTTGAGAGTTAAACCGAATATAAACAAATAATATATAGCTATGAGCAACAAAAAGTACACCTTGAAAGAGGTCACAGACAAAGCATTGGAGAGAGAGTTTATCGAACTCCCTAAGCGACTTTATAAAGGCAATCGCAATTGGGTATGTCCTTTGGATGATGATATCAAAGCGGTATTTGATCCAGCCAAGAACAAACTTTACCAAGATGGTGAGGCTATACGCTGGGTAGCATACAACGCTGAGGGTGAAGTTGTTGGACGTATCGCCGCATTCTACGACAACGAGCATGCATACTCATATGAGCAACCTACGGGAGGTTGTGGATTCTTCGAGGCTATCAACGATCAGGAGTTGGCCAACACGCTCTTCGAGGCGGCTCGCATGTGGTTGGTAAGCCGCGGTATGGAGGCTATGGATGGCCCTGTAAACTTCGGACCACGCGACTCTTGGTGGGGTCTATTGGTAGAGGGTTATGAGTTCCAGCCACTCTATGCCAACCCATACAACCCTCCATATTACAAGGAGCTTTTCGAGACATACGGTTTCCAGAACTATTTCAATCAGAACACATACCTCTGGAGAGTATATGACGATGATATCAACGGCATGATTCACGAACGTGCAAAGCGTCTGATGAATACCCCCGGTTACAGCTTCGCACCTATCAACGTGAAGGATTTGGAGTCGGTAGCCGAGAATTTCCGTGTGATTTACAACAAGGCATGGAGTCTCTTTACAGGCGTGAAGCCTATGCCAAAGGAAGAGGCTCAGCAGATTATGAAGACTCTGCGCCCTATCGTAGATCCAAACATCATCTTCTTTGCATACTTTAACGATGAGCCTATCGGATTCTTTATCATGGTGCCAGATATCAACCGTATCATCGGCAAGTTCAACGGTAAGCTCAACCTTTGGAACAAATTGCGTCTGATGTGGGATTTGAAGGTTAAGAAGAGCTGTGACCGTATCTTCGGAATCATCTTTGCCGTAACACCAGAATTCCAAGGCAAGGGCGTGGAGAGTGGTATGATCCAGTATATCTATGAGACATACATCCGTACCGACCGTAACTCTTACAAGACTGTGGAGTTCGCATGGATTGGTGACTTCAACCCTGTGATGAACCGCATGATTCAGACCTATGTATGTGCTACACGTCATAAGATGCACACCACATATCGCTATCTGTTCGATCGCACCAAGGAGTTCAAGCGTTGCCCACGTTTGGGTATAAAGAAGCCTGAGAAATAGGCATAAAAGAGCAAATAAAACCTTAAAAACTAAACTATAATGAAAACCACAGCTTTTACTAAATACCACATCGCAGCAGGTGCCAAGATGGCAGAGTTTGCGGGGTATAATATGCCTATCGAATTTTCGGGCATCAACGATGAGCACATGACCGTAAGAGAGAAGTGCGGAGTCTTTGATGTAAGTCACATGGGCGAGATTTGGATTAAGGGCGAGAAGGCTCTTGATCTTTTGCAGCACATCGCATCGAACGATGTAAGTAAACTCTTCGATGGCAAGGTACAATATGCCACAATGCCTAACGGCAAGGGCGGTATCGTGGATGATATATTGATTTACAAGTTCAGCGATACAAAGTATATGCTTTGTGTAAATGCAGCCAACACCGAGAAGGATTGGCAGCATATCTGTCGCGAGGGTGAGAAGTTCGGCATGAAGGCTGGTGTGGAGTTGGAGAATGCCTCTGACAACATCGCACAGCTTGCAATCCAAGGCCCTTTGGCTATGAAACTCGTACAGAAGATGTGTCAGGAGCCTGTAGAGGATATGGTATATTACACATTCAAGCAGACCAAGTTGGCTGGATGCGATGTGATTCTTTCAGCTACTGGATATACTGGATCGGGCGGTTGCGAGATCTATATGTATAATTCTGACGCTGACACCATCTGGGAGGCAATGTGGAAGGCTGGCGAGGAGTTCGGTCTAAAGAACATTGGCCTCGGCGCACGCGACACACTCCGTCTGGAGAAGGGCTTTGCTCTATATGGTAATGATATTGACGATACGACATCTCCTTTGGAGGCTGGTTTGGGTTGGGTTACCAAGTTTGTCGAGGGTAAGGAGTTTATCGACAAGGAATATCTGGCTCAGCAGAAGGCTCAGGGTGTGGAGCGTAAATTAGTAGGTCTTAAGATGATTGACCGAGGCATCCCACGTCACGGCTACACTTTGGCAAACCTCGAAGGTGAGCAGATCGGCCATGTAACTTCAGGCACAATGTCGCCTATGCTAAAGGTCGGCATCGCTTTGGGTTATGTCAAGAGCGAGTACGCAGCGGTAGGCACTACCGTAGCAGTGGTTATCCGCGATCGCTTGCTCAAAGCCGAAGTGGTGAAGTATCCGTTTGTATAAGAATAAGGTATTACAAAATAAAACACCTGTCAGATGACTCTGACAGGTGTTTTATTTTTGAGTAGAATAATCTCCTACTTAGTCTTATATGCGCAACGGTACTGACCTTTGGACATCTTAACCATCTTGCCCTTCAACAGATTGCGGCGCAATGGTGAGAGGTGGTCAGTGAATACTTGTCCCTCCAAATGATCGTACTCATGCTGAATCACACGTGCAGGCAAGCCCTCGAAAAGCTCATCATGCTCGACAAAATTCTCATCCATATATCGCATACGTATAGCTATCGGGCGGCGTACATCCTCATGGATACCAGGAATAGACAGGCATCCCTCATTGAAGAGATCAGTCTCCTCAGAGTGCTCATAAATCTGGGCATTGATAAATACCTTACGGTAATCAGCAAGCGATGGATCCTCATCTGCCCAAGGGGTACAATTAACCACAAACAAGCGGATATTTTTACCAATCTGCGGAGCAGCCAACCCTACACCTGCCGCCTCATCCATCGTAAGAAACATATCATCGATAAGTTTCTTGAGCTCTGGATAATCGGGCGTAATATCTTGAGATTTGTTACGCAACGTCTGCGCACCGTAAATTACAATAGGATATATCATAAATCTAATCTTTTTATATCTTTACTTGAGATTAAACACCTCGCTCACTCTATCAGCACTATACTCCATGGAATCCATATAGGATTGCAGGATAATAGTAGCCGAGATGCGATCCACCAAAGCCTTATCGCGTCTTGCCATTTTGCCTATGCCACTCTCCAGCATCGCGCGATGAGCCAAAACCGAGGTGAAACGCTCATCATACAACACCACCTTTTTATCAGGATAAGCATGGCGCAGACGCCCAGCCAATGGCTCGATATAACGCATCGTCTCCGATGGCTCACCATTCATCTGCGAAGGCTTACCGAGAACTATTATATCAACGTCATTTGTCGCAAAATAGTCTGCGAGGTACTTCTCCAGCTCCTTAGTCTCAACCGTAGCAAGGACATTGGCTATGATTCTGAGTGGATCAGTCACAGCCAAGCCTGTACGTTTACGACCATAATCTATGGCTAAAATTCTACCCACCTTATAATATAGCAATCAATTTACCTATACCGTAGCCAACAACATAGCCAACTACGAAACAAGCTGCTATGATAAGGGCAACACGCCCCCACATTGGGCGATACTTGGTTTTAGGCATAAATTATGCGTTCATCTTCTTAAACAATGTGCGGAACGATACTGCATCATCAACCATCTGGCGCAAAGCCTCGATCTTGATACGCTCCTGCGCCATAGTGTCGCGGTGACGAACTGTCACGGTACCATCCTCCAAAGTCTGGTGATCGACTGTCACACAGAATGGAGTACCAACAGCATCCTGACGGCGGTAACGCTTACCGATAGAGTCCTTCTCATCGTATGCCACTACGTAGTCATACTTCAACTCATCGATAATCTTCTGAGCTACATCTGGCAGACCATCCTTCTTAACAAGTGGCATAACGGCAACCTTGGTAGGAGCCAACGCTGCAGGGATGCGCAATACTACACGCTCCTCGCCACTCTCCAACTTCTCCTCGCAGTATGCTGCTGACATAATCTGCAAGAACATACGGTCAACACCGATAGAGGTCTCCACAACATATGGTACATAGCTCTCACCACGCTCAGCATCGAAATACTGAATCTTCTTACCCGAATACTCCTGATGGCGGCCCAAGTCAAAGTCTGTACGAGAGTGAATACCCTCAACCTCCTTGAAACCGAATGGGAAGTTGTACTCCACATCGGTAGCTGCGTTGGCATAGTGAGCCAACTTATCATGGTCGTGGAAACGATAGTTATCATCACCGAAGCCCAATGCGCGGTGCCATGCCATACGAGTCTCCTTCCACTTATTCCACCACTCCATCTCTGTACCTGGCTGCACGAAGAACTGCATCTCCATCTGCTCGAACTCACGCATACGGAAGATAAACTGGCGAGCTACAATCTCGTTACGGAACGCCTTACCAATCTGAGCAATACCGAAAGGTAGCTTCATACGACCTGTCTTCTGCACGTTGAGGTAGTTTACAAAGATACCCTGTGCAGTCTCTGGACGGAGGTAAATAGTATTTGCTCCCTCAGCTGTAGAACCCATCTGAGTAGAGAACATCAAGTTGAACTGACGCACATCTGTCCAGTTGCGTGTACCTGAGATAGGACATACGATCTCGCAATCGATGATAATCTGCTTCAACTCCTCAAGATTGTTATCGTTCAAAGCATTGGCAAAACGCTCATGAACTGCATCACGCTTGGCTGCGATATCCAAAACTCGTGGAGATGTTGCACGATACTGAGCCTCATCGAAAGCCTCGCCAAAACGCTTCTTTGCCTTATCAACCTCCTTCTGGATCTTCTCATC
Source organism: Alistipes sp. (assembly GCA_017391185.1). Taxonomy (GTDB): domain Bacteria; phylum Bacteroidota; class Bacteroidia; order Bacteroidales; family Rikenellaceae; genus Alistipes. Next base: position 7,247 of record JAFOZN010000181.1, read on the forward strand.
CTGCTTAGCCATCCAATCCTCGATCAGTACATCGGCACGATAACGCTTCTTAGAGTCTTTGTTGTCAATGAGTGGATCGTTGAACGCTGCTACGTGGCCCGAAGCCTCCCAAGTGCGTGGGTGCATAAAAATTGCAGCATCGATACCTACGATATTATCGTTGAGCTTAACCATAGAATCCCACCAATAACGCTTGATGTTATTCTTGAGCTCAACACCATTCTGACCGTAGTCATATACTGCGCCCAGACCATCATAAATTTCGCTCGATGGGAATACAAAACCATACTCCTTACAGTGAGCGATAAGCTTCTTAAACAACTCCTCTTGTGTCATATCCTTTATATTTTTTTATAATTTTCACTTCTAAATGGCAAAGATACGAATTTTAATTTAAACTATTCATATCGAGTGCGATTTTGTTACGCAAACAAAACTTCGCTATGCAAAATAACTCGCACCGAGCACACAAAATCCGCAAAACAAAAGCCCGTCAAATACTCGCTACTATACATCCCAACAAATCCCGACATCTGAAATTAGCCACCAAGCTATACCAACATCATTACCACCGAAAGGATCGTAACAATCTGGATAAATCGGCGGAAGGCCTTTTCGGGGAATAGATTGACTATGCCCACACCCAGCCATGCTCCGATGCCGATGATGGGTAGCATCGCGAGGTTGAGCGAAAAGCTATCCCACGAGATATTATCCCAAACAAAAATCTGGAGTGGCACTTTCAACATATTCACCACAAGGAAAAACCATGCATTGATGCCGATATACTCCATTTTATCTTTACGCATCGAAAGCAGATAGACCGACAAGACTGGCCCTGCAGCATTACCAATCATGGTAGTAAAGCCACCGAGAAGTCCGAATATGGCCGAATACCACCACTTTTTCATCCACTTATTCTCCTTGCCGAAAATCTCGCTCCATATCATCACGGCCAACGCCAACACCAAAGTCCATCCCATCAGTTGGCGAAACTCCTCGGTAGGTATGAGTCTATCTACAAAGATCGCCACGAAGAATCCGAGTATGGCCGTTGGGAGTAGTTTTACCACAACTTTCCAGTCGGCGATACGTTTGTAATATACTACGGCTATAATGTCGGCCATACACAACATAGGCAATATAACACCTGTCGACTCCTTTGCACCAAATGCCATAGCCATATATGGTACAGCGAGCAACATGACGCCTTGCACGCCAGTCTTCGACATACCGATACTCAACGCCGTAAGCGAGAGAATAACCCACTGAAATATATCAAGTGTTTCTATCATTTTACCTTATTTTGCTTTTTGAGGATGTAAAAATAGAGGTAATTTCCCGAAAGCCAAAATAGAGTTTATAAAAACTTACAACACTATCTCTCTTCGCTCTCAAAAAGAGGCGAAAGAATCAAACCGAAGTAAAAAAGAGCACTCCTAAAGATAGAGTGCTCCTAAGTGTAAATATATTACAAACTGCTTAATACTTATCTGAAGAGTTTAACTCCTCCGTTGTGAGAGATTTTTTATCCATCTGTCGCCAGAAATATGCTATATACCCCACCACGAATGGAATAATCAACGAGACGACAGCCATCGTGCTGAGTGTAAACTCGCTCGAACAACTATTGGCCAAAGTTAATGACGATTGTAAATCGTAGGTTGATGGATAATAAGCCGTATTGTTATAGCCAGCAATCATAAAGAGAGCCATCACAGCAAGCACCGTACCCGGAGCAGCCAACCATATTCCACGCGAGAATCTCTGCTTTAGAAGAGTTGCCACAACTCCCCAAACAAGCAACACAGCACCCACAAGGAACATTGCAAGCACTGCTGGCATCTGCAAGAAATTATGTAGGTACTTATACTCCTCCATAAAGACTTCGCCATTGACATCCACCGCAAAACCATCCATCGTAAGCAGCGTGATGACTACATAGACAAGCAAAAGAAGAAAACACAAAAAACTAATCAAAAGGCTACGGCGTAGCTGTGTAGCAAGTTTCTCATTCTTAATATTATTAATCAGATATAGCGCACCCAGACTTACGGCCAAACACATCACCATCAAGCCAAAACCAACATTAAAAGGGTTTGCAACGGCCTCAAGGCCATGCCATTGGGTTGCCCATCGGCTGATAACGGGAGCTGCGATATTACCAACGGCAGCCTTATCAACAGCAAACTGTGAACCCGTAAAGAATGTTCCCACCGCAGTACCAATCAACAATGGAGCAAGACATCCGTTGAGCGTAAGGAAGATGCGGAACGTATTTTTACCAAGCAGATTGCCCGCCTTGCCCTGAAATTCATAAGAGACAGCCTGAAATACGAAAGTAATAAGAATCAAAATCCACACCCAATATGCTCCGCCGAAACTGGTAGAGTAAAATAGCGGGAAAGAAGCGAAGAAAGCTCCGCCAAAGGTTACCAGCGTAGTGAATGTGAGCTCCCATTTACGACCTGTCGAGTTGATGATAAGTTCTCTCTCCGACTCGTTTTTACCTGCAAGGAAAATCAGTGCATTTCCACCCTGTACAAAGAGCAGAAATACCAAAAGTCCTCCCAATAGAGCGATTAGAAACCACCAGTATTGTTGTAAGAAAGTATATGTAATCATAGTCGTTCGATTTATTTATTTTCAATTTCAGGACCCTTCTTGATAGCATTAGTGAGTATGCGCAATTCGATTACCAAGAAGAGAGTAAAGATCACCACAAAGATAAAGAATGTGGTCTGTACCGCAGCTACACTCACGCTCGATACCGCCGCCTTTACAGGCAACAACCCTTCGATAACCCAAGGCTGACGACCCACTTCGGCCACAATCCAACCCGCCTGACCAGCCAAATATACCAATGGGATAGAGAGCAAGGCTGCCCATTGCAACCACTTCATCGCACTTAGGCGTTTCTTATATTCCGCCCATAAAACAACTCCCATCAACAGCAACAAGGCTCCGCCAAGTCCTACCATCACGCGGAATGCCCAATAGACCAATCCAACAGGGGGAACAAGTTCTTGAGGCGAATCAATATATCCATATCCAAAATAATCGATATTCTCATCCAGCACTTTGCGAGCCTGAGCAGCTGCCACAGGATCACTGCCGCTGAGTTTGCGATACTCTCCAAATGCCTCGATAGCACGCCTACCTCGCTCGATCTTCTCCTCGGCCGAAGGCATCTTCTCGCCTTGCGGAGTAGTATAGCCATCCAACATATTATTTATGCCGGGTACATATCCATCTATATCATGTGTGGCGAGGATAGAGAGCATACCCGGAATCTCAACACCTGGCACTACTGAGAATGGAGCACGCTGACCTCCGTTTTCCAACCCCTCAGCAGCAGCAAGCTTCATCGGTTGATACTGGGCAACATGTATAGCCGAACTATCGCCACTAAACATGACAGCAAATGTTCCGAGAATACCCACAATAGCAGCTACACGCACGCTGGCAAGGGCGAAACGCACTTCACGTTTTTTCAGCAAATACCAACTACTTATGCCAATAACGAATATAGAGCCTGTCATCCAACCGCTAAATACCGAGTGGAAGAATTTAGAGATTGCCACAGGATTAAGCACCAACGCCCAGAAATCCACCATTTCGTGGCGCACTGTATCGGGATTAAACTCCATACCCACAGGATGTTGCATCCAACTATTGGCAACAAGAATCCATATCGCAGAGATAGCCGCACCAATACCCGTCAGCCATGTAGCAACAAGATGGGTACGTTTTGAGACCTTCTCCCATCCAAAGAACATCACAGCAAAGAATGTAGCCTCCATAAAGAAAGCCAAAATTCCCTCGATAGCAAGCGGAGCGCCAAAAATGTCACCCACAAACCATGAATAGTTACTAAAGTTGGTACCAAACTCAAACTCCAGAATAATTCCCGTAGCGATACCCACAGCGAAATTGATTCCGAAGAGTTTCATCCAAAATTTGGCTGTCTTTTTCCAAAACTCATCTCTTTTGACAACATAGATGGTCTCCATCGTGGCCATAATCACAGCCAAGCCCAAAGTAAGGGGAACAAAGAGCCAATGATAAGCAGCGGTCATTGCAAACTGCAACCTCGACCAATCGACTAAAGCAGGATCTACCATAGTGTTATAAATTTTAGAAAGGTTATTAATTCTTTTTATTGTTTTATAAGTTGCTCGCTAACATGTTCTATTTTCTGCACTTCGCTCTTGCCTGCGAGTACGGGCTAAAGAAAAATACCCTCAGTACTAAGAATAGGAGTATGAGCTTGAGTAGAATAATCCACCAAAGCTGCCTTCCCCAAGTCATATTCTTGAAGCCATCTCTATAAAAATTGTATATCGAGATAAACGCGCGCCTCATGTATAGCCAAATTTTACATTATAAAGATAAGGATATTATTAACAAAAACAAAATTATGCGTTGCAAAGAATAGTTTTTTATTTGATACAAAAAAACACTATATTTGTCATTATAAAATATTTTAATCCTTATGAAACGAAAAATCTACTATCCTTTATTTGTTTTGCTTGTGGCCATGGTAATTTCAGCTTGTCAAGAAATACCTGAAGAGTCTTTTGAGCGTTCCGATTATTACACTCGAGGTATAGGTCAATATCCTGGATTACCTGAGGAGGATCCATCGCCAGAACTTGCGCCATCGGATGAGTATCGCAATATTGCTCGTCTGCGTACGGCGTATCACTCATCGAGTTATGATTACAACCTAACGGCTCAACTCGTAACCGATGGCATCATCACAACCTCAGAGCCTGCCTATATGGAGTTTACTACCCATGATGGCCAAGTGCGCCTAAGAGAGAGGGAGTGGACTACCGATGGTGGCCCATACTCGAAGAATACGTTGACAGGAGCAGACGTATATATGCAATATGCGATGCATAATTGGAGTGAAAAGGTAGATGAGATTTCATTTTTGGGTACTGTTGCCTATGATGATAAGTTAGCTACGAAGGGTTACAAAATCATCTTCGAAGGCTCTAAAGATGGTGCTAAATGGAGTGAGTTGGCACTCCTAAGTGGCGAAGGCTTACCTGGCTATGAGGGCCGCAATATCGTGCAGACTGACCCGAACAAACAGACTCAGAAGATAGAGTATCGCACTCGCACACTAAGCAATAAGGTCAAACTAAGCAACGTGGCCGATTACGCCTATTACCGTATGCGATTGGTTATGGAGGGTGCGGTCGAGTGGTCGTTTACGGCTGTCGATTTCTTCTATGCCTCAGAGCAGGTCAACATGCTCGCCTCTAAGCACTTTGGTAGCGCATGGATGAGTGCAGGAGCTCAAGAAGAGTGGGTTTATATAGATTTGGGTAGTTATTCTAAATTCGATAAGATTATTCTTCATTGGATCCATCGCGCATCTAAGGGTAAGATCCAAACCTCCAACGATGCCAAACACTGGAGTAATATCGCATCACTCTCTTCTGGCAGCGAGAATGTTGAGCAGATTGAGTGCAAGGGTGCTGGTCGCTATGTACGCATCCTGATGCAAGAGCCCTCTAATGGCGAGCGATACGCACTGAGCGAAGTAGAGATTATGGGATGTGGCGGTATCGTGGCTCAACCCAAAGCTCAACCTAAGGCAGAGGGTAATAAATACGCTTTGGTGGGAGGTGGATGGATGTTGCAACGCTCATCTGAGGTTGATGCTACGGGTGAGGCAATCTCTAAAATAGGATTTAACACCCAGAATTGGGTTGTTGCAACTGTCCCAGGAACGGTGCTTACAAGTTATAAGAACGTAGGAGCAATTCCTAATCCAAATTATGCTGACAATATCTTCCAAGTCTCAGAGTCATTCTTCAATTCTGACTTCTGGTACCGTAATGAATTTGAGGTGGCTAAAGATTTTGCGAAAGAGAAGGTTTTTCTCAACTTCGATGGCTTGAACTGGAAAGCCGATATCTATCTCAATGGCGAGAAGATTGGTCGTCAGGAGGGTGCATTTATTCGTGGCACATATGATGTCACCAATCGTTTGGTCGAGGGTAAAAATGTCTTAGCGGTAAAGATCGAGAAGAATGCTCATATCGGTGCGGTAAAGGAGAAATATGAGTATAATACCGATTTTAACGGAGGTATTCTCGGAGCAGATAATCCAACATTCCATGCCACCATTGGCTGGGATTGGATTTCAACCATCAGAGGTCGTAACATCGGTATATACAACGATGTATATCTCACAACTTCGGGCAAAGTGACCTTGCATGATCCGTTTGTGCAAACAGAGTTATCACATCCATCGTTAAAGGCTACACTGACACCTGAGATCATCATCCAGAATCATGATGCAGCACCCGTAAAGGGCGTATTGCATGGCTCTATCGGAGATATCAAGTTCTCTCAGGAGCTTATGCTCAAGGCTGGCGAGAAGCGCGAGGTAAAGTTCTCGCCCGAAAAGTATGCTCAACTTCGCGAGCAGGAGTTGAAACTCTGGTGGCCTAAGGGTTATGGCGAGCCATATCTCTATGATGCTGAGTTTGAATTTAAGATTGCCGATGCCACATCAGACAAAAAGGAGTTTAAGGTGGGTATCCGCCAAATGACATTCAACGAGGATAATAATATCTTGACACTCTTTATCAACGGCAGACGTTTCATCGGCAGGGGTGGTAATTGGGGCTTTGGCGAAAATAATCTCAATTATCGTGGTCGAGAATATGACATAGCGGTCGAGCATCATGCCAATATGAACTTTACGATGATGCGAAATTGGGTAGGTCAGATCGGTGATGAGGAGTTGTATGAGGCATGTGATAGACATGGTATTATGGTATGGCAAGACTTCTGGTTAGCTAACCCTGTGGATGGACCAAATCCATATGACAATGAGATGTTTATTGCCAATGCCGAGGATTATGTACGCCGTATCCGTAGCCACGCATCTATAGGTATCTATTGTGGTCGCAACGAGGGATTCCCTCCAAAGATTATTGATGAGGCCTTACGCCGTATCGTAAAGGATGAACATCCTGGCCTGCACTATATCTCAAGCTCGGCAGATGAGGTTGTTACGGGACATGGCCCATACCGCGCACTACCTCCAAAGGAGTATTTCACGCTGGAGAATGGCAAGGATAAATTCCATAGCGAACGAGGAATGCCAAATGTCATGAATTACGAGAGTTTGGCACGCACACTCAAAGCAGAGGATTTATGGCCTCAGAGCAATAAATGGGGACAGCATGATTATACTATGGAGGGCGCACAAGGTGGTTCTTCGTTCAATGCCATCATCGAAAAGGGCTTCGGCACACCTAAAAATGCTAAGGAGTTTACCGAGTTGGCGCAGTGGGTTAACTACGATGGCTATCGTGCTATGTTCGAGTCACGCAGTCTTAATCGCAAGGGATTGCTACTCTGGATGACACACCCAGCATGGCCATCTATGGTATGGCAGACATACGACTACTATTTCGAACCTACGGCGGGTTATTTTGGTAGCATGAAGGGTAATGAGCCTTTGCATATACAATGGAATTCGGCTACAAATCAGATCGAAGTGGTGAATTACAGCGCAGGCTCTCACCCAGCATTAGAGGCCACAGCCCAGTTGATCAATATGGACGGCAAAGTCGTATGGGAGCGCAAGGCTGAACTTAGCAGCGAAGAAGATACGACCAAGCGACCATTTAGCTTGGAGTTCCCTAAGGAGTTGTCGGCGGCACACTTTGTCAAGTTGTATTTGCGAGAGGGGGATAAGGTTGTCTCAGATAACTTCTATATCAGAGGTACCGAAGAGGGTAACTATCAAGCAATACGTCAGATGCCGAAAGTGGCGTTAAGGCAGGATGTAACCATAAACAAGAGAATAGATAACAAATGGGAAGGAAGTGTAACACTCACTAACCCTTCACAAACTCCAGCCTTGATGATACGAATCAACCTACTTGGTGCAGAGGATGGTGATCAGATCTTGCCTGTATTCTATTCGGACAACTATTTCGCATTGCTCCCAAACGAATCCAAGACGGTAACATTCCGCTTCAAGGATATAGACACACGTGGCACAACACCAAAGATAGTGGTTACGGGATACAATGTCAAGTAAGACAAAAGGGAGCGCAGATGCTCCCTTTTGTTATTATAGCGAAGATTATAAAATATAGGAAAATAATGGACTATATTTCTTCGTTTTTGCTTATATTTGCTTGAATAAATTAACAATATGATGAATAGCGTAATTTCAGAAACAATAAAGTATATAGGTGTGGATGATATGGAGCTCGATCTCTTCGAGAGCCAATATATTATCCCTAATGGCATGTCGTATAACTCCTATCTCATAGCAGATGAGAAGATTGCCGTAATGGATAGCGTAGATGCTCGAAAGAGTGAGGAGTGGATGGCAAAGCTCTCCCTTCAGCTCGGAGATAGAGAGCCTGATTATCTGATCGTACAACATATGGAGCCCGATCACGCAGGAAGCATCGCTAAGGTAATAGAGAAGTATCCTCAGATAAAACTTGTAGCTTCGGCTCGTGCCATACAGATGATGCCTCACTTTTTTGAGACGGTAGATTTTTCTAATAGAACAATCGCAGTCAAGGAGGGCGACACCCTCTGCTTGGGAGCACATACGCTACAATTCTTCATGGCTCCTATGGTGCATTGGCCAGAGGTTATGGTGACATACGACCAACTCGACAAGGTGGTTTTCTCGGCTGATGCCTTTGGAAAATTTGGAGCCTTTGCACATGACGAGGAGTGGGCTTGCGAGGCAAGACGCTACTATTTCAATATTTGTGGCAAATATGGTGCTCAGGTGCAGACTTTGCTAAAAAAGCTATCCGCACTCGATATTAATTGCATCTGCCCGTTGCATGGCCCGATTCTGAAAGATAATCTTGGCTATTATCTTTCGCTATATAACACATGGAGCTCATATGAGCCTGAATGTGAGGGTGTATTCATAGCATACGCATCAATTCATGGTGGCACAGCCGCTGCCGCCCACAAACTCAAAGAGTTGCTCATAGAAAAGGGAGAGAAGAAGGTCTCTATAGCTGATTTGAGTCGCGATGATATGGCTGAAGCTGTTGAGGATGCCTTTAAATATAGCAAAATGGTTGTCGCTGCTGCCTCTTATGATGGAGGAGTATTCCCTCCGATGTATGACTTTTTGCATCACCTTCAAATCAAGAGTTATCAAAAACGTAAGGTCGGCATTGTTGAAAATGGCTCGTGGGCACCAGTAGCAGGCAAAGTGATGCGTACGATGCTGGAGGGGATGAAACAGGTGGAAATTATTGAGCCAATGGTTACCATAAATGCCCGCATGAAGAGTGGTGATATTCCACAGATGGAGGCTCTCGCTGAGGCTATGATTGGATAAGCGATAGGTAATAATATATCAGTAAAAGCATACAAGAATAAAAAGAATCCACTTTCTACTTTTTTTAGGCAACCTTATCGCAAAAAGTTCTTGAACTCGGTGGAATAAAATTTCTTAAACAACTCTTTCCTTAACTCCACTCAATCCCGAGGAGGTAGAGTGGGGTTTTATCTTTTGAGGGAGAATTTCACAACAATTGGTGCTTGAATTTGGAAATAGACGTAAGTTTTTCTAACTTTGTTAATTATCAATGTCTCTTACCCATGAGGCACTGATTGTGAGAGAGATCTCTGAGAGATGTGTTTAACATAAACATGAATTGGCATAGTTTATTTACAATTTGCATATTTACTTTAATACTAACCATATGGCTTATAAATCTATCTTAAAAAAGGCGTTGATACTCTCATTGCTTGTTATATCATCGTTGCAGGTAAAGGCTCAGTATCTTGAGCATATTTACGATTATATTGAGAATACCTCGGTCTTTGAGGAGGGACAAGAGGAGGGTCATGCCTTCTATCTGGCAGAAGATCATCTATCGCTCAATGGTACATGGCAATTCTTCTTTGCCAATACCCCTGAGCAGGTGCCTCAAAATTTCTTCATGCCTAACTTCAAAGACTCTAAATGGGGAAAGATAAACGTACCAAGCAATTGGGAGATGGAGGGTTACGGTGATCCACAGTTCCGTAATGTCCCAGCTCCATTCAAGGCTAATCCGCCACATGTCCCCAGAGAGTATAATCCCACAGGAGCATACAGACGTACTTTTAACTTGCCATCAGATTGGAAAGGCAAGCAGATATTCCTGCGCATGGAAAAGACTCAGAGTGCATCATTTGTCTGGATTAACGGCAATCAGGTTGGTTACAACGAGGGTGGACAAGAGCCTGCTGAATACGATGTAACGCCATATGTAAAATCAGGCAAAAATACCATAGCGGTGTGCGTAGTTAAGTATAGTGATGGTTACTACCTCGAAGGTCAAGATTACTGGCGTTTGGCAGGTATCTTCGATGACGTAACGCTCTATGCTACGCCTAAGACTCGCCTATTCGATTGGTTTGTCACAACTGATCTGGATGAGCAATATAAAGATGCCCAGCTCAACTTAAAGGTCGATGTTAAGAGCTACGAGCAAGCTGCTAAGACTCATAAAGTTCGCGCTACTTTGACTTCGCAAGATGGGGTGAAGATAGCACAGATGCTAAGCGAAGAGTTTACAATCAACGGGGTGGGTAAAAAATCTTTTGACTTCTCTTCACACATCTCCAATCCTGCCAAGTGGACAGCAGAGACCCCTACACTCTATAATTTGACTCTCGAATTGCTCTCTGATTCGGGGGCTACCATCCAACAGATAACAAGCCGAATGGGATTCAAGGAGACCGAAATCCGTAATCAAGTCTTCTATCTAAATGGTCAGGCCATCAAGGTGAACTCAACCAACACCCATATGCAACATCCTGAGTTGGGTCACACTATGAACGAAGAGACCATCCGCAAGGATATGGAGATTCTGAAGCGATACAACTTCAATTCGGTACGTATTTCACACTATCCACCTGTCAACAAATATCTCGAATTGGCAGACGAATATGGACTATACGTAATTGATGAGACTGGAGATGAGGCTCATGCTACAGAATTCGTATCCAACATCAAGGAGTTCCTCCCAATGTACCAAGAGCGTGTTCGTCAGATGGTGCTTCGTGATCGTAACCACCCAAGTGTACTCTTCTGGAGTGCAGGTAACGAGAGTGGAGAGGGACCACTTATTA
>JAFOZN010000017.1 GCA_017391185.1 Alistipes sp.
GTCTTCTGAGCCTTGATTGAGATAGAGTCCTCGATACCCGCAAACTCAGCCTGAGCTACCTGCTCAAACTCAGCTACCATAGCCAATGCAGACTCTACGTCAGCCGACTTAACCAACACAGTGGCAACACACTCACGAGGGATAGCATTACGCAAACCGCCACCATCAACCGAAGCAATCTTCAACTCCATCTGAGCTGAGAGCTTACGCAAAAGGCGGAACATGAGTTTATTGGCATTGGCACGCTGGCAGATGATCTGGATACCAGAGTGACCGCCCTTACAACCCTTAACCGAGATCTCCAAAGACTCAAAGCCCTCTGGAGCAGTCTCAGCCTGATACTCAAGCGAAGCGTTTACATCTGTACCACCAGCACAACCTACATACAACTCGCCCTCAGTCTCAGAGTCGAGGTTGAGCAAAATATCTCCCTGCAAAAGACCACCCTTTAAACCGAAAGCTCCATCCATACCTGTCTCCTCGGTAGCTGTGAAGAGTCCCTCGATAGGGCCATGCACCAAAGAATCATCCTCCAAGACAGCCAAAATAGCAGCCACACCGATACCATTATCAGCACCTAAAGTAGTACCATTAGCCGTTACCCACTCGCCATCTATGTAGGCCTCGATAGGATCGTTGATAAAATCAAAGACCTTATCATTATTCTTCTGAGGAACCATATCGACATGAGCCTGCAAAACAATACCCTTGCGATCCTCCATGCCTGCTGTAGCGGCCTTCTTCATATAGACATTGCCAGCCTCATCGACCTTATGCTCGATGCCATGAGCTACGGCAAAGTCAACCAAGTATTGGCGAATCTTCTCCTCGCTCTTAGATGGGCGAGGGATGTTTACTATCTCTGCAAAATGTTTCCAAACAAGTGTTGGATTTAATGATTTTAGGTTCTTGTCCATAATTTAGTTTGTTTTATTGATTTACATTATTATATCTACTCATCTATATTATTTTTAGGCATCTTAACTATTGGTGCCTCTTTGGGCTTTGCCTCACGCTCCGCCTGACGCTCAAATGCCTCCACGATATACTTCACCAGTTGATGGCGTACGATGTCGCGTTTATCAAACTCTACCATACCGATACCCTCGATACCTCGCAAGGTATTCATCGCACGCGTAAGACCACTATCACTCTTGCGAGGCAGGTCAATCTGCGTCACATCTCCCGTGACAATGAATTTAGCGTTACGACCCATGCGCGTGAGGAACATCTTAATCTGAGAGTTTGTCGTATTCTGAGCCTCATCCAAAATCACAAAAGCATTATCCAACGTACGACCACGCATATATGCCAATGGAGCAATCTGGATAGTACCCTCCTCGATATATTTCTGCAACTTGGCGGCAGGAATCATATCATTCAGGGCATCATACAGAGGTTGGAGATAGGGATCGAGCTTCTCTTTCATATCTCCAGGCAGGAAGCCCAACTTCTCACCCGCCTCTACTGCTGGACGTGTCAAAATCACTCGGCGAACCTGACGCTCCTTCAGAGCGCGCACCGCCAAAGCGATGGCGGTATAGGTCTTACCAGAACCCGCTGGACCTACGGCAAAGAGAAGATCATTTTTTTCGTACTTCTCGACCAACATACGTTGATTGACGGTACGAGCACGAATCACATTGCCATTATTACCATAGACAATCGTATCCTTATCGGCCACAGGCTCCTGACTTTCGCTAATACCCACCGAAAAGGCTTGAGTGATGACCTCGCGCGAGATATGGCCATATTTGAGATAATAATCAACCAACTGCTTGAGTTTGCGCTCAAAGGACTCCACATCGCGTTTCGATCCCAGCACCTTCAAAGAAGAGCCACGAGCAACGATTTTCACCTTGGGCGAAAGCTCGCGCATCTGCTCAAGATAGACGCTCTGCGCACCATACAACTCACGAGGATCCACGCCCTCGAATACAATCTCTTTATTTATCGCTTCTTGATTCATCTTCGCTTAAAACATATATCCAATACTTAGCGTAACCCACTTTGAACGAGATTCAAACTCTCTACCCTCAAAGTAGTTAAGCGAGCGGGCAAAACTGCCCGTATATCGTGCCTCCAAGAGCAAGTGGTCGGAAATATCTACACCAAGACCAACCACATACCCTACCGTAGAACGCAGGCGTCCGAATTCGATTTTCTCGCTTGGCAGTTGGTATCTTGCCGTACCGCCCAATGAGAATTGAGGTCCAAGATTCAAACGCATCCTACCCAAACCTCGATATGAGAAGAGAACGGGAATCTCCAAAACATTGGACTTTACATCCAAACGATTAGACTCTACCCCCGCCTCGATTTTATTATACAAATAGCCAATCTCCATCTGCAAGGCACAGCTCTCCTGCCAAATGTATGACATCTGAAGAGCTGCCCTCAGGCCCAACTTTGCCGAAGCATCTATCTCCTCAGGCATCGAAGTAAAGAGATATGCGCCTCCCACCGTCAAACCCATCTCCATACGGCGATACTTTTGAGAAGAGTAGAGATACTCCTCAAAGCGTTGCGCTTGGCACTCCAAAATACCACACACAACAGCCACAAACATCAGTATCACACTCCTTAGCTTCATATCAAGCCCACATTAAACGGTTTTTCAGCATTTTACATTTTTCAAATATACATATTTTTCATCAAACTCCGAAATTCAGACGCTTTTATTTAGTAAAACTTTTTTCTTACCCAAGTTTACATTATCTTTGCGCCGTAAAAGTTTCTTTTAGAAAACATATAATAAGCAAGATAACACTATGAGTTTAGTAGCTATCGTAGGTCGCCCTAATGTGGGTAAATCAACACTTTTCAACCGTTTGGTAGGTCAGCGTCAGGCAATCGTAGATGAGACTGCCGGTACAACACGTGACCGTCACTATGGTAAGACCGATTGGAACGGCAAGGAGTTTTCTATCATCGACACAGGTGGTTATGCCGTAAATACAGATGACATCTTCGAGGAGGAGATTCGCCGTCAGGTACTTTTGGCTATTGATGAGGCTGATTTGATTCTCTTTATGGTAGAGGTCAAGACAGGCATCACAGATCTGGATATGATGATGGCTGATGTATTGCGCCGCTCCGAGAAGAAGGTGTTGGTAGTATGTAACAAGGTTGATAACTACGACTTGATATATCAGTCACATGAGTTCTATTCGCTCGGTTTGGGCGATGTATTCTGCATCAGCTCTATGTCGGGCAGCGGTACAGGTGATTTGATGGATGAGATTTTGAAGAATCTGCCACAAGATGCCAAGGCTGAGGAGATGGAGGATCTGCCACGTATCACTATCGTGGGACGTCCTAACGTAGGTAAGTCATCTATGACCAACGCACTCTTGGGCGAGGAGCGAAATATCGTGACAAACATCGCAGGTACAACACGTGACTCGATCCATACTCGTTATAACAAATATGGCATGGATTTCTACTTGGTAGATACAGCTGGTATGCGTAAGAAGGGTAAGGAGATGGAGGATTTGGAGTTCTATTCGGTGATGCGCTCTATACGTGCCATCGAGAACTCTGATGTATGTATCTTAATGCTCGATGCTCAGCAAGGTTTGGAGTCACAGGATTTGAACATCCACAATCTGATTGTCCGTAACCGTAAGGGTTGTGTCATCGTGGTCAACAAGTGGGACTTGATCGAGAAGGAGAGTAACACGATGAAGGAGTGGAAGGAGTTCTTGGAGAAGAAACTCGCACCATTTAACGATATTCCAATCATCTTTACTTCGGTATTGAACAAGCAGCGTATCTTGGAGGTATTGCAGCAGGCTATCCGCGTATATAACTCACGCCGCCGCCGTATCCCTACATCTGAGCTTAACGACTTTATACTCCCTGTAATCGAGGATTATCCACCAGCATCGACCAAGGGTAAGTATATCCGTATCAAGTACGCGACACAGTTACCTACACCTACTCCGCAGTTTGCATTCTTTGTGAACTTGCCACAGTATATCAAAGAGAATTACCGCCGCTACTTGGAAAACAAGATTCGCGACCAGTGGGATTTCTCAGGTGTGCCTATTCAGATCTATTTCAGACAAAAGTAATACAAACAAAAAACTCCGATTCAGTTCGGAGTTTTTTGTTTACAACGCTTGCCTAATTTCTCTTAGGTACGACTCATCATCTATCCTCTGCCATATATCACCTAATTGAGCCACTCCACCAAAGCCGAGTTGTCGCAGTGACGGGATATTCTCCAATCGCACACCGCCCAAAGCGATGACCTTTTTGTCGATAAGGCCCTTGGCTGAAGCCTCTTGCATCTGACTCGGAGTAAATGCCGAGGAGTAACCCCTTTTGGAGATAGAGTCAAAAATCGGGCTTAGAAAGAGATACTCTACACCATCTCGCCACCGCACTACCTCTTCCAGAGAGTGGCATGAACGACTTACTCGTCCATGGAATGAATCAGGCAAGGTGCTTTGGCGCGAGTTGAGATGCAGACCTCCAACACGATAACTCTCGGCGAGCGAGAAATGGTCATGAAGAGTCAATCGTGGATGCAGAGATTCTGGAATACTTTGCAACAAGGATTCAAACTCACCCACCGCCATATCGGGTTTACGCAGATGGATATAATCTACGCCATAGGAGAGTAATTTGGCGATATACTCAGCCTCATGCTCAAAGGCTTGAGGCTGAGTTATAACGATCCATTTCATCACTTCAGACGCTCGATAATCTGCTCGGCAACCTTACGTCCCGAAAGCAACATGCCGCCAAAGATTGGGCCCATGCGAGGAGTACCCGATACAGCCGAAGCTGCCATACCACATACATACAAGCCTGGGTATATCTCACGTGTGCCATTGACAACCTCAGCCTCACCAACTGACACATCCAACGAGCGTTCGCCAACGACATCACCCGTGTCGGTAAGAAGCGAAATTCCATTTTTGCGAGCCACCGTACGGCACATCTCACTATCGTGTCCCGTGCCATCAATCACGAATCGAGCAAGGATATTGAGGGGATCGACATGCAAACCCTCGCGCAAAACGGGAGTCCAATTCACAACCACACCACACACCTCATTCTGCTTAAAGATTACATCCTCCACCGAATAGCAGTTAAAAACCGTAGCACCAGCATGAACTGCATGATACAACAACGAAGAGGTACTCTCTACAGAATCCATAACATACAGCCCCTCATCATAAGGCTCATGGCGGATACCAAACTCTCGCACGATATCCATAGCCTCGCTCTGGACGACAATCTGATTAAACATCATAGCTCCACCCCACATTCCGCCACCGGGGGAGAGTTTACGGTCAAAAATTGCCACTTTCAAACCCGCCTTAGCCAAATAGTAGGCTGCAACGATTCCAGATGGGCCACCGCCGACAATGGCTACATCGAGATTGAGGTTACGCTCCATCTTTTCGAAGTAGCTCTGAATAATTCCTCGAGATACTTTTGTTTCAATCATAATTTTGTTTTTTATTAGTTAATGTATTCTATAAATCCTCATCACACAGCGTATGGCTGATCCTCATAGCACAAAAGTTGGGGCCACACATGGTACAATATCTGCCTCCGACATTATTGGAGGTCTTGTAGTACTCCAAAGCTCGTTCGGGATCGAGGCTCAGATTAAATTGATCCTTCCACCTAAATTCATAACGAGCCTTACTCAATGCATTATCGCGCACCATAGCCCCAGGATGCCCCTTGGCAATGTCGGCAGCATGAGCCGCCAATTTAAAGGCTATGACTCCATTGCGCACATCATCCTTATTTGGTAGAGCAAGATGCTCTTTGGGTGTAACATAACAAAGCATCGCCGTACCATACCAACCAATCTGAGCAGCTCCGATGGCAGAGGTAATATGGTCATAACCAGGCGCAATATCCGTCACCAAAGGTCCTAAGGTATAGAATGGGGCACCATGACACTTCTCAATCTGTCGCTCCATATTCTCCTTGATTTTATGCATCGGCACATGACCTGGACCTTCGATAAATACCTGCACATTCTTTGCCCAAGCTCTTTCGACCAATTCGCCCATAGTATCCAACTCTGCAAACTGGGCAGCGTCATTGGCATCATAGATACTGCCTGGCCTTAGTCCATCTCCCAACGACAAAGCCACATCATATCGAGCTACGATGTCACATATATCATCAAAGTGCTCATACAGGAAACTCTCCTTTTGGTGAGTCTGACACCATTTCGAGATGATACTTCCACCACGACTCACAATTCCCGTTAGGCGATCTGCTGAAAGATTGACATTTTTCAATCTAATACCACAATGAATGGTAAAGTAATCCACACCCTGCTCACATTGCTCTATGAGGACATCTCGATATATCTCCCATGTCAGATCTTCTGCTTTGCCGCCAACGCGCTCCAGCGCCTGATAAATCGGCACAGTACCTACAGGCACAGGGCTATTACGCAAGATCCACTCTCTTGTCTCATGGATATTTTGTCCAGTAGATAAATCCATGATGGTATCCCCACCCCACTTGCAACTCCAAATTGCCTTCTCCACCTCCTCCTCGATGCTTGACGAAGAGTCAGAATTACCGATATTGGTATTAATCTTTGTCAAGAAATTTCTACCAATAATCATCGGCTCAGCTTCGGGATGGTTGATATTGGCTGGTATGACGGCACGGCCTTGAGCAACCTCTCTGCATACAAATTCGGGAGTGATGTGTGTTTCAATACCGAGTTCATAGCAGTTCATATTCTCGCGTATGGCGACATATTCCATTTCGGGAGTAATGATACCCCTCTTGGCATAGTACATCTGACCTACATTCGCCTCATCTTTATCTATACGTTCCTTAATCCAAGACTCTCGAAGGCGTGGCAGCCCCTTATTTACATCTATTTCAACACTTTCATCACTATATGGCCCAGAGGTATCGTAGATATATATTGCAGGATTGGCTCTCTCTATGCGCTCCCCATCCTTAATTACAACAGTAGGCATCTGCTCAACCATACGCATACCGACTTTAACATCTGGATGTATCGATCCCTCTAAATAGATCTTTTCTGAACCAGGATATGAAATTTTAAAATTTAAATCCATAGCATGTCTATTTTATCGTTTTACGACTATCTTTTATCATATCTTTTGACCATCTCCACTATCGCTTGCATCTCCTGAATCGGATCATCAGCTCTCAAAACCGAACCACTCAACGCAACGCCATCTACACCCACTCCCATCAAAGGTTCAATATCGGGTAATCCCACACCACCAATAGCAACAATAGGGATGCTTACGCCTTGCTCGCGCGCCTGCTGCATAATCTCAAGATAACCCTCCAGCCCAATAATTGGAGAGAGATTCTCCTTCGTACGGGTAAAGCGGTAAGGGCCACAACCTATATAATCGGCACCTGAGTGAAATCCACGCAATAGATCCTCCAACGTGTTGGCTGTCGCTCCGATAATCTTATCTTTGCCCAAAATCTGGCGAGCCTCAGTTACAGGCATATCATTTTTACCCAAATGGACTCCATCGGCTCCCGCCGAGATAACCAA
>JAFOZN010000018.1 GCA_017391185.1 Alistipes sp.
ACATCGAAGATGGCATATCAGACCGAGATTATCGCCATGCTGTCGGGAGGAGTGAGTTTCCGCCGTCTGATGTGGCCATATTTTTTGGGTGCTTTTGCCATCATGACGCTCTCGCTCTCGCTGAATCTGTGGGTTATCCCCGAATCACAGATCAATTGTGTGGAGTTTAAGCAGAAATACTTCCGCAAGTATAAGAATCAGACCTACGACCGCAATATCTATCGTCAGATTGAGCCTGGGGTGTTTGTCTTTGTGAGAGGCTACGGTAGCAACAATCACGCCTCATATATCGCTCTGACTCGCCACGAGGATAATCAGGTGGTGGAGTCGTTGGAGGCTGCCGATGTGACAGTGGATATTGAGACGGGACGTTGGAAGTCTCAAAAGTATATTACCCGTAGGGTAAACAAGCAGGGCGAGGAGGAGTTTAAACAGTTGCGCGACTTGGATACGCTGATAAATCTCGATGTCAGGGAGTTGGGTAAGGTCGATGTGATAGTCTCCACGATGAAGATTGGAGAACTCAATCGCTTTATCGATCAGCAACGCTCCAAAGGCTCGGACTCCATAAATATCATCGAGGTGGAGCGTCAAGGCCGATTTGCATACCCTATGGCGACCTTTATCTTGACGCTGATTGGCGTTTCGCTCTCTTCGCGTAAGGTCAGAGGAGGTACAGGTCTGCATATCGGAGTGGGTATTGCTCTGTGTTTCTCGTATATCATGTTCAATAGAGTATTCGAGGAGTTTGCCAAGAGTGGTTCGTTGCCTGTGTGGTTGGCGGTATGGACTCCGAACGTCATATTTGCCATAATAGGCGTATATCTCTATCGTAAAGCACCGAAATAATGCAAAAATGGGAAGAAATAGCTCTCAGGGTGAGAGCAGGCGAGCGTCTTTCGAGCGAGGATGCTTTGATATTGTGGCAGCAGGCTCCGCTGTGGCGTTTGGCTGAGTTGGCTGTCGAGCGTAAAGAGAAGATTAGTGGCAATAAGATATTTTACAATCGTAATTTCCATCTTGAGCCGACCAACCTTTGTGTCTTTAATTGTAAGTTCTGCTCTTTCCGCCGCCCAAAGAATAGTCCCGAGGCGTGGGATATGTCTATGGCAGAGGCTATGGAGGTGGTACGCTCATACGAAGGCAAGGGCGTAACGGAGGTGCATATCGTGGGTGGAGTACACCCTGAGCATGGCTTGGATTACTATTGCGACATGATTCGCCGAGTGAAAGAGATTCTGCCAGATGTTACCATAAAGGCATTTACCGCTATCGAACTCTCGTATATGATTCAGAAGGCGGGACTAAAGGTTGAAGAGGGACTTCAGAAGCTCATTGACGCAGGTATGGGCTCTATCCCAGGTGGTGGTGCAGAGATTTTCGATGAGCAGATTCGCTCGCAGATCTGCCCCGATAAAGGCTCTACGGCAGAGTGGTTTGAGGTGCATGAGAAGGCTCATAGGTTGGGTATAAAGAGTAATGCTACGATCTTGTATGGTCACATCGAGCGCATAGAGCATCGTATCGACCATTTGATGCGCCTAAGGGATTTGCAAGATCGTACAGAGGGCTTCAACGCCTTTATTCCGTTGAAGTATCGCAACTTTGGTAATTCGATGTCCGAGATTGGCGAGACTTCGCTCACGGATGATTTGCGAACACTCGCTATGAGTCGTCTGATACTCGATAATGTACCTCATATTAAAGCCTATTGGGTGATGTATGGCAAGCAGACTACGGAACTTGCTTTGAAATTTGGAGCAGATGATGTGGATGGGACAATTGACGATTCTACCAAAATATATTCTATGGCGGGAGCCGATGATCAGAAGCCTCGTATGACTATCGAGGAGATACATCAGATGGCCGAGCGTGTGGGTTATCGAGCTGTGGAGCGAGATACGTTGTATAATGAGATAAATAGAGAATAGATATGGAACAAAGTAATAGTGTAAAGAGACCTCGCCGCCGTAAGAAGGCGAGTGGTGTAGCAGGTTTGGTTGCGCGTCTCAAGCAGTCGCCCGTTGCCTACAATGCGGTGCTTATCGCACTCGTAGTGGTGGCCATTATTGTGGCCTCGAGCATCCTGATGATGATCATCACACGCCACGGCACACATCGCACGGTGCCTACATTTATGGGCGTGAAGATCACCGAAGCGGAGCGTATGGCCAAGGATAATGGCTTGAAGATTATTGTCAACGACTCGCTCTTTGTGCCAGCATACGAGGGTGGCGTGGTATTGGATCAGCTCCCTAAGGGTGGTGTGGAGGTCAAGTCGGGCCGTAAGGTATATGTTACAATCAACTCCTTCCGCCAGAAGATGGTCAAGGTGCCTTATGTTGCTGGTCGCTCACTGCGTCAGGCAAAGAATATGCTGGAGGTGGCAGGTTTGGGTATCGAGCGTCTGATATATGAGGAGGATATTGCTACCAACTATGTCCTCGGCGAGTTTGTCGGCAAGCAGGAGATCAAAGAGGGCTCAGAGACAGAGATCGAGATGGGCTCAGGTGTGATTCTCAAGGTGGGTGTCGAGCCTGAGAAGAATACCACTATCGTACCTAAGGCCATAGGTCAGAGTTTGCAGGGTGCTAAGAGCCGCCTTTGGGAGCAGGGACTCAATATCGGTAAGGTAAATTTCGATGATGGTGTGAATCTGCTCAATCAGAAGGATGCAAAAGTATATCGCCAATCTCTTGCCCACAACGCAGTAGCCGAGTTGGGTTCTGCTGTGGATTTGTGGCTCACGTTGGATGAGGAGGTTGTAAATAAGAGTAGTAAGGCTTCGGACAAAGCTGCCCATGAGTTGGAGGAGAAGCGTTTGGAGGCTGAGGCTGCCAAGCGAGACTCTATCGAGCAGGCAGAGGCTATCCAGCGTAATGAGGTGCAGGAGGCTCTGGAGGTAAGCAAGAAAGCTGCACAGAAAGCGGCTCAGAGTGTGACCGAGACCGATGAGGATGAATTTTTCTAATAGGAAAGAGAATGACCAAACTTGAGAATATAAACGAAGAGGCGTTGCAGGAGGCCTTGCTCGATGAGGGTGCGCTCATGGATGATGAGCTCTCGGAGGGCGAGCAGACGGATGAACTTTTTGAGCACTTCGCCATCACCGTAGATAAGGGGCAGAAGATGTTGCGTCTGGATAAGTATCTGGTTGATCGTATGGAGCATTGCTCGCGTAACCGTATCCAGATGGCTGCCGATAATGGAAATATTTTGGTCAACGGAGTTGTGGCCAAATCCAGCTATAAGGTAAAACCGCTGGATCGTATCACCTTGGTGATGCCATATCCTAAGCGCGAGTTGGAGATCATCCCAGAGGATATCCCGCTCGATATATTATATGAGGATGAGGATATGATCATAGTGAATAAGGCGGCTGGTATGTGTGTTCACCCTGGTTGTGGAAACTATACTGGTACGCTGGTCAATGCCTTGACTCACCACCTGAAGGATCTACCACTCTTTCAGGAGGGCGATATGCGTGCAGGATTGGTACACCGTATTGATAAGGATACTTCGGGTATTCTTGTTGTGGCCAAGAATGAGCGTTCTCACGCGCGCCTTGCCAAGCAGTTTTTCGATCATACCATCCATCGCCGTTATGTGGCCTTGGTGTGGGGTAATATCGAAGAGGATGAAGGTACGATTACGGGAAACATTGGACGCAGTCCGAAGGATCGCCTTCAGATGTATGTCTTTGCCGATGGATCGGATGGTAAACATGCTGTGACACACTATAAGGTCTTGAAGCGCTATGGATATGTAACCTTAGTGGAGTGTCGTCTGGAGACGGGACGTACCCACCAGATCAGAGTTCATATGTCATGGCAGGGGCATCCACTTTTTAATGATTCGCGCTATGGCGGAGATCGTATCTTGAAGGGTACTACATTCTCAAAATATAAGCAGTTCATCGAAAATTGTTTCACTCTTTTGCCACGTCAGGCTTTGCACGCACGTTCGCTCGGTTTTGTGCATCCGACTACGGGCGAGGAGGTATATTTCGAGAGTGCGCTACCCGATGATTTGCAGGCCGTCATAGATAAGTGGGAGGTATATACCGCTTCGAGGAATTTGGAAGAGTAGGGGATTTTTTTTTAATCAAAATTCAAAATTCAAAATTCTTTTGTGATACGACTTATAAGAGTTGAGTAAGCCTAAAAGGAGAAAAATAATATGTTTTTGCCTACTACCATAAAGGAGGTCAGAGCTTTGGGTTGGGATTACATAGATGTAATCCTCTTCACGGGCGATGCCTATATAGATCACCCAGCCTTTGGCGCAGCCGTTATCGGTCGTCTGCTTGAGGCTGAGGGTTAT
>JAFOZN010000182.1 GCA_017391185.1 Alistipes sp.
ATATCTGAGACCCAAAGCTGCCAGCATATCACCCTCAGCTGTGATGCCGAGACCTGTACGGCGTCCCTTCAATGCCATCTCCTTAATCTTCTTCCAAAGCTCATACTCAACCTTGCGGATATCCTCCTCCTCAGGGTCTGAAGCCACTTTGTTGATAATCAGATCAACCTTCTCCAACTCCAAGTCAATGATATCATCCATCATGCGCATAGCCTTGGCAACGTGTGTGCGGAAGAGGTCGAAGTTAAATTTAGCATCCTTGGTAAAAGGATTATCTACATAGCTAAGCAAGTTCAATGCCAACAAGCGGCAACTGTCGTATGGGCACAAAGGAATCTCTCCACAAGGGTTTGTAGAGACCGTGTTGAAGCCCAAATCTGCATAACAATCAGGTACACTCTCGCGAATGATCGTATCCCAGAAGAGTACGCCAGGCTCGGCCGACTGCCATGCGTTGTGGATAATCTTCTCCCACAACTTCTTGGCATCTATATCTGCGGTGAGCTTTGGCTCCGAAGAGTTTATAGGGAACTGTTGACGATATGTACGTCCATCTGCTGCAGCACGCATAAACTCATCATCAATCTTTATCGAGACGTTGGCTCCCGTAACCTTGCCAGACTGAGTCTTGGCATCGATAAACTTCTCTGCATCGGGATGCTTAATCGAAAGCGAAAGCATCAAAGCTCCGCGGCGACCATCTTGAGCAACCTCGCGAGTAGAATTAGAGTAACGCTCCATAAAAGGAACGATACCAGTCGAAGTCAATGCAGAGTTGAGTACAGGAGAACCAGTAGGACGTAGTCCTGAAAGGTCATGACCAACACCTCCACGGCGTTTCATCAACTGTACCTGCTCCTCATCCATACGGAAGATACCACCGTAAGAGTCGGCGTGCTTGTTATTTCCGATAACGAAGCAGTTTGAAAGCGAAGCGATTTGAAGATTGTTTCCGATACCAGTCATAGGGCCTCCCTGTGGAATGATATAGCGGAAATGGTCAAGCAGAGAGAAAATCTCCTCTTTGCTCATAGGATTGGGATATTTCTGCTCGATGCGCTCCAACTCGGCCGACAGGCGGTGGTGCATCTGCTCTGGATTGGACTCATAGATGTGACCATAAGAGTCCTTCAGAGCGTATTTGCTCACCCATACCGTTGCAGCCAATTCATCGCCGGCGAAATACTCTTTCGATGCTGCTACGGCATCGTTGTAGCTCACCTCTGTGAGTGCTGATGGTTTTTTTGACATGATTGTATCTTACTTTATATATTATTATTTCTTCGCTTGTTTTATCCTATCCTCCAATTTAGGTTAAAAATTGGAGAATAATCCGACTATACAAAGGTCTGAAAAAATGAAGCTAAAAACCTCTTTTCCTATCGAAGTTTTCAACACCTTCTCCACAAATTGATAAAATATGCGTCAGGTTATGGCCTGACGCAATATTTAGTTTTTTGTAATATATTCTCTTACTTAGCGAGTATAGCGTCAATCTCAACCTTAGCTCCCATAGGGAGTTTTGCCACCTCATAGCAAACTCTTGCTGGCATATTCTCTGTGAAGAACTGAGCATATACTCCGTTCATGGCAGCGAAGTCGGCAATATCATCCAACAAAACAGTGACTTTCACAGCGTCACTCAACTCATAACCAGCCTCTTTGGCGATATAGCTTAGGTTGGTGAGCGATTGACGAGTCTGCTCCTCGATAGTTTCGGCCATCTTACCTGTAGAGGCATCGATAGGCAACTGTCCTGAGATATAGAGTGTGCCGTTAGCCTCTACTGCCTGAGAGTATGGTCCAACAGCCTTAGGTGCGAGTGGTGAAGCGATAATCTTTTTCATAAATTCAGAAATTTGTATACCTTTATATTATTAATATTCGTTACTATTGAACAAAGATACGAAAATAATCTATCTTTGCACTATCAACGGCAAGAAGTTTGTCGCTTTTGTGAGAAATATTTTTTAGTAAACGGATTGAATTTTATTTCGAGATTTTTATGAGAAGGTTTTTTCTATTGACACTATTGGCTTTTTTGTCAGCCTCACTTGTTGCAGGATGCTGCGCGTGTCGTAAAGGTAAAAATAATAAACCGTTGGTGGGTACCACATGGCAACTCAAACGAATGATGGGACGAGATCTGCAACTTAAAGCCGACCAATTTGTCTTTACATTCTCTCCTGAGGGCCGTTTTTCGGGTGCAGGAGCTTGTAATCGTTTGATGGCAGATTATAAGAGCTCTGACAAAGGTGTGATGCAGATTGGAGCTTTGGCTGGTACACGCCGAATGTGTCCCGATCAAGCTTTGGAGGCGGAGTTTACCAAGATAATCTCCCAGATTACCCATTACGAGGTTGATGGCGATATGTTGTTGCTTTTGAGCAACGGCGAGTTGCATGCTATTTTGCAGGCGATTAAATAGATGTCGTTTGATGTGTGGCGAAGGATGTCTGATAAGGTGATTAAGTAGTTGCGCTCAAACGCATAAAATTCTACTTGTTGTACCACTTACAGAATAATGAGGGTGCTAACAGAATTTGTTAGGTGCCCTCTTTTTTTGTGTCTATTTTTATCTAACCATAGGGAACTTAGGTCTTTTTTTGAGCTTTTTATTAACCAAAAGTGAATGTATGGTGTATTTTTAAAAGAAACTAAGGTCGGTTATGCTTTTTTTTATATATTTGATGTAGTTTGATTAAGATTCTTTGAGTATCAAACCATTAAGAATAACTTGCATGAGAATGGGCAATGGATAAGAAATTGCTAACTTGTTTTGTTACACTATATTCCTCATGCTTTTCAAATAACTCTTTAC
>JAFOZN010000183.1 GCA_017391185.1 Alistipes sp.
ATGCGCGAATACGATAGCCATATTTTCAACTCCGAGGGCGAGGCCGAAGGTCGCATCAGAATCATATCATCGAAGAGTGGTAGAAAATGGGAGAGCGTAGCCCTAATTTCCAAAGAGGGTTACGATCTGCGTGATCCCAAGCTATCGGTTACACCAGACAACCGCCTGATGATCACCGTGGGAGGCTCAATCTACCGAAACAAAGTTTTGGTAGGATGCGAGCCTCATGTGATATTCTCATCCGATGGTAAAGAGTTTTCAGAGCCTACTCCTATAAAGCTCGACACAAAGACCAAAGGCACGCACGATTGGCTATGGCGAGTGACATGGCACGAAGGCGTAGCTTATGGTGTGAGCTACAGTAAAAAGGAGGGCGATAGATGGGAGCTATATCTATACAAAGGCCGAGACGGCATAAAATATGATTTCGTCTCGCACATCGAATGTGATGGGTTCCCCAACGAAACCACAGTACGTTTCTTGGAGGATGGTCGCATGGCCCTCATGATTCGCCGCGATGCGGGAGATAGGCGCAATATCTGGGCGACAAGCGCGGCTCCATACACCGAGTGGAAGATGACCAAGTGTGGCTCACACATGGGTGGTCCCGACTTCTTAGTCTTAGGCAAGGATAAAATCGTGGCTGGCGGACGTACAAACTTTATGGGTGCGCCCCAAACTACACTCTTTACAGGAAATGATGCGGGCAGATTCATCGAGAAGATTACACTCCCCTCGGCAGGAGATAACTCCTACCCTGGATTCTTGCGCGTAGGTGATGAGTTGTGGGTAAGTTACTACTCATGTCATGAAACCGAACGCCCTTCGATCTATCTGGCGAAGATTCCGCTCAAGGTATTAGGCTTGTAAAGCAAAAGTCTGTCCAACCTCAGGTTAGACAGACTTTTATGTCTCGATTCTAAACTTCCAATCCTCTCATTCTAAGCACGAGGGAATGACTCTTTACAAACTCTCCAACATACGCTTCAAGACCACCGTAGCCGAAATCTCACGATTGGCTGCTTCGGGGATAACCAAAGAGCGTGGAGACTCTATGACATCATCCGTAACGATCATATTGCGTCTTACGGGCAAGCAATGCATAAAGTGAGCGTTGTTGGTAACCGCCATCTGACGCTCGCTCACGGTCCAGCTCATATCCTTTGACAAAATCTTGCCGTAATCCTCTGGACGTGTTACACCCGGACAGCTCCAATTCTTGGCATAGATAAAGTCCGCACCCTCAAAGGCCTTCATCTGGTCGTACTCCACCTTGGCATCGCCGACAAACTGAGGATCCAACTCATAGCCCTCAGGGTGAGTCACCACAAAATCTACATCCGCAGCATTCATCCACTCGGCAAACGAGTTAGGCACAGCCTGTGGCAGAGCCTTTGGATGTGGAGCCCATGTAAGCACCACCTTAGGGCGTTTACGCTCCTTATACTCCTCGATAGTGATCAAATCGGCAAAAGACTGCAAAGGATGCACCGTGGCACTCTCCATGAAGAATACAGGCTTACCAGAGTATTGGATAAACTGCTCAAGAATCTTCTCGTTATAATCATCCTCACGACTCTCGAACGTAGCAAATGAACGCACACCGATAATATCGCAGTAGCTCGCCATCACAGGAATAGCCTCCAACAGATGCTCGCTCTTATCACCATCCATCACCACGCCACGCTCCGTCTCCAACTTCCATGCACCTTGATTCACGTCCAACACGATAACATTCATACCCAGATTCATCGCTGCCTTCTGTGTGCTTAGGCGTGTGCGCAAGCTATTGTTAAAGAAAATCAAAAGCGCAGTCTTATTTCGACCCAACTCCTGATACTTATATCGGTCGGCCTTAATCTCCATCGCCTCCTGCAACGCTTCCTGAAGATTACCTAGATCCTTTACGCTACGAAATATTCTCATAATTTCTCTTTTAAAAAAGCGCACACGACCCCA
>JAFOZN010000184.1 GCA_017391185.1 Alistipes sp.
ATCATGATCATTGGACCAATAGCCACACACTCATCATAACGCTTACCCTCTACATCGTAAAGCTCCTTAATCTTGGCCGTTACCATACCCTTGAAGCCCTTAGAGCCATCATCTGTAGCGATATAGAGATTCTCTGCCACACGCTCCATCTCCTCGGTATAGATCAACATCGAAGCAGTCTTAGCACCTATGATAACATCCACCTTCACACCATGCTCATGCAACCACTTGACCTGAGGATAGACAGGCGCAGTACCTACACCTCCCGCAACGAAGAGGTAGTGACGCTTCTGAAGCTCTTCCAACGGCATATGCACAAACTCCGATGGATTACCCAACGGACCTGCAAAATCGGCAATATAATCACCTTCACTTAGAGCGCACAACTTACGTGTAGAGACTCCGATAGTCTGAATTACGATAGTAACACTACCCTTCTCCTTATCAAAATCAGCAATAGTCAGTGGCACACGCTCGCCCTGCTCATCCACACGTACAATAACAAACTGACCTGGCAACGCACTCTGCGCTACACGAGGTGCCTCGATCTGCAAAAGATAGATATTCTCTGCAAGAAGGCGTTTTTCTAAAATTTTAAACATAGTCTTAAGCAAGACTCCTCAGAGCCTTATTTTGATTTAGTTATACTCTAAATTATTTCTCGACCACGATAGCCGTTAGGCGTAAAGTCTGCATCGGGCGAGTAGGATCATTTGTGATGATCTTCACTCGATCCACCCAAATTCCGTAATCGCAATCTGCGCTATCAAACTCAAAAGTTACCCTCAACTTAGCACCCTTCTCTATGCGATCACCCGGCTTGAGAGAGCATTTGGCGTGCTTCGATTGCAATTCTACAGCTCTAATAATCAAAGGTTTTTCACCCACGTTTTCAACCTCGATAGAACTATCTTTGACCTTTTCACCTGATTTTACATCGCCAAATTTAATAAATTTTTTTGTAAACTCACCACATGGCACCGACATATCCTCCGTCTGAGCATCAAAATTATCTACAGCTATGGCATGACTCGAAAACAAAGCCCTCGACTCAACACCTTGAACTACAACCGAATACACATCACTCAGCGAACCATAAGTCGTAGATTTGGCAGGCAAAGTATAACCGATAGTAAATTCGCCCTTCTGGCCTGCTCTCATCACTTTTGGAGCGTTATGACTGAAAAATCCGCTTCGCTCCTTAGCCTTGAGTTCAAAGGTAAGATCCTTGCTCGAATTATTTATCCACGCAATTGTCTGCTTAACCGATTTCCCATGATTAACATAGGCAAAAGCATGGAAATTTGCACTCAGTCTCACACCTTGTCCCATATCAAATGGATAGAGCTCCTCCATAGTCTTGGGGCGAGGCACAACATCTCCCGAAATGGTAAGCTGAAACGGTTTCTCCTGAGCCGAAGTATAGACCACCACACCCTTGACAAATTTTCCAGGTCTGCCCACGGGATCAAACTCGACCTCTATCTGACCACTCGCTTGGGGCATGACCGGTTTACGAGAATAGGTAGGGGTAGTACATCCACAACCTGTCGTCACATCGAGTATGACAACAGGTTTCTCGCTCTGATTTTTGAAGGTGAAGCTGTGTTTTACGCTTCCACCATCCTCCTTAATCGAACCGAAGTCCCAATTTTCACTATCAAACCTCAATACAGAGCCTTGCTCCGCACCATTTTTTTCACCTCCCGTTTGCGCCCAACTACCAAGCGAAAAGAGAGAAAAAATCAAGGTTATCGCTATTTTATAATATGGTATATTTCTCATTTCGGCACAAAGTTACATTTTTTTTGAAATTTTTTATCATTTTTCTTGCACAATAAAAAAAGTCGCTTTATATTTGCACTCGCAAAACGAAACAAACACGTTCTGTTAAAAATTGCCTGAATAGCTCAGTTGGTTAGAGCACATGACTGTTAATCATGGGGTCCTAGGTTCAAGTCCTTGTTCAGGCGCTTCGGGAGTTTAGCTCAGCTGGTTCAGAGCATCTGCCTTACAAGCAGAGGGTCGGCGGTTCGAATCCGTCAACTCCCAC
>JAFOZN010000185.1 GCA_017391185.1 Alistipes sp.
GCCGCCAGCGAGAGCGCCACCCCGCTAATATACTTGCACAAAGCCTCCATCACAGCAACAACGATTTAAAATGTTCTCTTTCGGATCATACTCCGCTATCTCTTTGGTCTTGCGGTTAAGCTCCTCGGAGAGAGCACGTAACAAGGCACGCGCTTTTGAACGGATGGCACTCTGATACTCCTTGCGCAGGGACTCTTCTGCCGCCTTGCGCTGTGAGCCACCTGCTGTGGTTAAGCCTCCCACGCCACTCATGGCGTTGAGGCGCGGTTGCACCAGCACTCTGGTGTAGAGGGCTATGGTCGGGGCTATATACTCTTGGCGTAGTTCGGGGTATTTGCCCTGAGCCACCGCCTCCATCAACTTTCGGCCTGTGATGGGGATCACCCAACGCTCCGTAGCGGTCTTGATATCTGACTCTGAGATCACATCTTGTGGGATGTAACCCCCATCGCAGAATGCTATTGAGTGCAACTCGGATATTGAAATTATGTTCTTCATAGTATTAGGTTTTTTGAATTTTAAAAGGATCTCGATCCTTTTAATTTATCTTCGTTACATTATACTTTGTAATCTCCGAGAGATATAGTTGCTGCTTGGGGTCGCTCTCGTCATAATCCAAACCATCGGCTTTGCGAGCCTCCCATACCTTCATGTATATGGGTTTGGAGCGTGTCGGTGGGCGATTCACAATCTCCAGCGATGAGGCATCCTCGCCCAGAGTCTGCTCTATGATTCGCTTTATGGGCCAGAGCAATTCAGCCTGCTCGGCCAGAATCACCGTATTGAGCGCAACCTCATACTCATGCAGGATTCGCTCTGCGCTGAACCCAGCAGAGTAGTCCAATCCGCTGAGCGAACGGAACCACGAGTGGGCGATGACAATGTCGCTGGTAGCTTGGTCGTGGAGCTGACTCCAGTCGCCTTCGTTGCTCGACTCTACGGGGATAAAACGTGAATTATCATTTTCGGCCCCCTCGCGCAATACGAACATCACCTGCCCGGGGTTGCCTGCAAACTTCTGCTCGGCCATGCGTACTATGCGCTCAGCCTCGGCATCACTCTCGGCCGAAGCGTCCAGCATCATCACTCCCGATAGCTGGAATGAGTTCTCCAGACGTGAGATGTTCCAACAATCGGTCTTGTAGGCTATGGCCGAGACTCCCATTCCAGCGATGTATTTAGGCACGCCGTAGTGGCTGTACATAGGCTCATACTCCTTGTAGTGGATTATCGAGCGCAAGGTGCCATCCTCCTGCTTCTCGAATGTGGGATATAGTGGCAGACGTTGTGCATCCTCGCTGCGGAACTGACTCCAATCGTGGTGCAGCAAGACGTGTTGTGACTCGCGCGCGAGACGACAACGTGAGGCATCCTGATGATATAGCGAAAGGAATGAGTGCCTATCATCGGTCACCACCTCCAAAAAGGCATTTCCCATCAGCGCCTTGTCGAAGGCCAATCGGCTCAGCACCTCGCGCAGGGAGTCTCCGTTGCCGTTGGCGCACGTCACAATCTTCCCTAAAAGTGGCTTTGACTCATCGTATGAGAAGCCTTTGCCAGCGATGTAGTCGGCCTTGTCGTTTATGATGCGGCGGTGGGTGGTTGAACGGCGAGACATGAGCGATAGTGCCGCAGGCATTAGGTTGTCATCACCCCAACGCCAGAACTTCTCGCTCTGCACCTTTCGCGAGGAGATGGCAAAAAGAGGCTCTGTCGCAGCGTTTCCCACCGCCACAAGGGTTTTGGTTTTATTGTTGTTCATTTTTTAGTTTTTAAGTTTTAGGTTTATAAGAGTTTGGTCTGTTGTGTGTCAGCGTAATCCTTAATTTTGAATCCCCCCTCCCTATCTGCCGTTACCTATTGCCGAGCTGAGATCTCGACAGCGGAGCGTCAGAGAGACGCTTGGCTGGGTGTTGGGCTTTTGCCCCGAAGAGAACTTAAGACTCTCCATACGCATGGCCTGCTCGAAGCCCATACGCTGACAGTGGCCCACTATGATCACTTCGCCTGTGGCCATCTCTATGCGAGCCACAGCTCCTTCGACAGCCAAAATCTGCATCAGCTCCACCGAGAACCACTCCTGAGCCTTGTCTCGCGAGGCCTTCAAGGTGAGCGTGTGTTCCACGCTCACCAATCCGTCATGCTCTACGAAAC
This sequence comes from Alistipes sp., assembly GCA_017391185.1. Lineage (GTDB taxonomy): Bacteria > Bacteroidota > Bacteroidia > Bacteroidales > Rikenellaceae > Alistipes. The sequence continues at coordinate 2,155 of JAFOZN010000185.1, forward strand.
TCTCCTCATAGAGTGATCCATCATCCATAAGCTCTACGGCAATACCTCGACCTGCGATTGCGTCCTCTATCGAGCTTAGCTCTCTTGTCGGGAACAACTCAGCCGAGAGGATTCCGCCCACAGGCTTATAAAACTCATTTGTGCTCATGGCTTAGAATCTTTAGCTTTGGGGCTTTAGGCCTGATTGATTACGGCACAGACCAACTCCTCATCCAAGATCTCGCAACCGATAGCAAATACAGCTCGCTGGCGATTCTCCATCTCGTCAGGGTTGTACCACATGCGCACCTCCGAAGCTGGGTTGTCAGCAGTATTTACGGCCATCACCAAGTTGCGGCGGTCGGTGAAGATCACGAAGTCCTGCGAAAGTGAAGATTCGCTGATGGCAGGCTCAAGGTTGATCTCGATAACAGGGAATCCGTGGAACATCAAGCTCTTGCGACCAAACTGATTGTCCTCATATGCCGCAGCACCGAAGGCTGTGTCGAGATGTGTCTCATACCAAGAGTAGATGCGTGGCGATACGAAGAATGCGCACTGGCCCTCCGAGTAGAGGCCCTTGAGACGTGGGCTGGCACCTGTGATCATCTTGTTGAAGACCTCGGTGACGTGGTACTCGCCAAAGAAGTCATCCAAATCCTTGCGGTTGAAGAAGAAGGCATTCTCCTTGACGCGGTCATCAACGATCTTGAGCAGACCATCGAAGCTGCTGTAACCCGTATTCTTGGTGCCACTCTTGTCGCCCAACCAGAGGTTCATGCGGATACTCTCGGCAATGGCACGGCGGAAGAGCTCTGTCTCGGCAACCTCCAAATCTGTTCCACTCAGATCCTCCATGTTGATGTCTGGGCGGTTGGTGATCAACTCAAATACGGTAGAGAAGTAGTCGCTTGCCGAGAAGGCATTTTCGGCCTTGACGCGCGACATCGGGATTGTCTTCTGGTGGTGTGTGGTCTTTACTCCGCCACTCCACGATGAGGACTCATCATAAGGGGTGAGGACATTGCCCTTGTGGTCCCACATCTGCACCACGGTAGGCATCGGCATATTGTAGAGGATGCGGATGCCGAGCGACTCGGCCGATGGGCCCGAAAGCAATGGGCGGAAGAAAATTGTCTCAAGTTCGTGACCTGTGTAGTTCTTTGGATTTACGATAATGTTTGACATAATTGTTAGTGTTTTTTAGGTTAAAAAATAAAAGATGAAAGTTGAAAGATGA
>JAFOZN010000186.1 GCA_017391185.1 Alistipes sp.
AGTATCAACCTCTTTCTCTTCAATTTCTTCATTATTCTCTATACCACTCGCATCTACAATCATAGAAGTCATACAAAGAGCCACGATAGGCTTTAACTACAAAATATCATTCATAAATATAAACGACCGAGAAGGCGTAAAATTATATCGAAAGACGATTATTTTTCTAAATACTACTCCACAAAACTCCTCATATTCACAATATCTACAATATATGAGGTATATACGCTTTGATTTTACTATCTTTTTTGTTAGATTTGTCATTAATTTATCCCTTAAAAGAGAAAACGATGAGTAAAGTCGTAACTTTTGGAGAGATCATGTTGCGTCTGGCAACACCCGATAATCTCCGTTTTAAACAAGCAACCTCTCTCTCAGCCACCTTCGGTGGTGGAGAGGCTAACGTGGCAGTATCACTTGCCAACTATGGTGTGGATGTGGAGTTTGTTTCGCGCCTGCCACAAAACGATATAGCTGATGCCTGCATTGGAGAGCTTCGCAAATATGGAGTCGGCACACAAAACATCATCCGTGGTGGAGAGCGATTGGGAATCTATTTCCTCGAGACAGGAGCTGTGGCTCGCCCCAGCAAGGTAGTCTACGACCGCGCTCACTCCTCTATCTCCACCATCGAGAAGGGGATGATTGCGTGGGAGGAGATTTTCCACGATGCCGATTGGTTCCATTGGACTGGCATCACGCCTGCCATCAGTGCTACGGCTGCTGAGGTATGTTTGGAGGCGTGTCAGGTGGCAAACCGTATGGGTGTGACAGTATCGTGCGATCTTAACTTCCGCAAAAATCTATGGAAATATGGTAAAACTGCTTCTGAGATAATGCCCGAATTGGTTGAGTGTTGCGACATTATTTTGGGTAACGAAGAGGATGCAGAGAAGGTCTTTGGCATCAAGCCTGAAGGTTTTGACGTAACCTCTACACATGGTCAGGTCGAGGCCGAAGCATTCCGCAGCGTCTGCTCTCAACTCATGGAGCGATTCCCTCGCGCCAAGAAGGTTATCATCACTCTGCGTGGCTCGATAAATGCCAACCACAACACATGGGGTGGAGTGCTCTTCGATGGAGAGAGGCTCTACGAATCACCTCGCTATGACATCACCCATATAGTGGATCGTGTCGGCGGAGGAGACTCATTTATGGGTGGATTGATCTATGGTCTGAGAGCCTTCGAGGGAGACGATCAGCATGCGCTGAATTTTGCCGTAGCAGCATCTGCCCTGAAGCATACTATCTACGGAGATTTCAACCTTGTGAGCGTAGCTGAGGTGGAGAATCTCTTAAAGGGCGATGGCTCAGGCCGAGTTTCACGATAAAAACAGGACAAAATATGGCACGATTTTCAAAGATAGAGGTCTTACAGACCATGAAACTCACGGGCATGGTACCCGTATTCTATAATGCCGATTTGGAGCTCTCGAAGCAGGTCGTAAAGGCTTGTTACGAAGGCGGTGTGAGGGCTTTTGAGTTTACCAACAGAGGCGATTTCGCACACGAGATTTTCGGTGAGCTCTCGAAGTGGGTAGCCAAGGAGTGTCCAGAGATGATTTTGGGCGTAGGTAGTGTTGTAGATGCTCCGACTGCCGCCTTGTATATCCAATTAGGAGCAAATTTCGTGGTCGGTCCCCTCTTCAATGCCGAAGTTGCCAAGGTATGTAACCGCCGCCTGATACCATACACCCCAGGCTGTGGATCAGTATCCGAGATTGGTGCTGCACAAGAGGTAGGATGCGACATGACCAAGATATTCCCTGCGGGAAATGTTGGTGGGCCATCCTTCGTAAAGAACATCTTAGCCCCTATGCCTTGGTCGATGATTATGGCTACGGGCGCAGTAGAGCCTACGGAAGAGAATCTATCGGCATGGTTCAAGGCGGGTGTTACGGTTGTCGGCATGGGTTCGCTCCTATTCCCCAAGGAGGTCATTGCCCAGAAAGATTGGGCGGCAATCAGCCTAAAATGCCGTGAGGCACTCGACATCATAGCTAAGTATAAAAAATAAAACTTCATAACCTTATGACAAACCAACCTCAAAACAAGATGACCTCCTATCGTTGGGTGATTTGTGGTCTGCTCTTCTTCGCTACCACTATCAACTACCTCGACAGGCAGGTGCTTTCACTCACATGGGAGGATTTTATCCGCCCCGAATTCCATTGGAACAACACCAACTACGGCTGGGTAACGGGTATCTTCTCGTTGGTCTATGCCATCGGTATGCTCTTCGCAGGTCGCATAGTGGACTTCCTCGACACCAAGCGCGGTTATATGTGGTCTATCGGTATCTGGTCGGTAGGCGCTTGTGTTCACGCCTTGTGTGGCGTTGCTACAGAATGGGTAGTCGATCTGCCCGATGCAGAGGCTTTGAGAGCTGCTGTTGAAAACGTAGATTTGGCATCAAAGATTGCCACCGTATCACTCACCTTCTTCATCATGGCTCGATGTGTATTGGCTATCGGTGAGGCTGGAAACTTCCCTGCGGCAATCAAAGCTACGGCTGAGTATTTCCCAAAGAAGGATCGTGCCTACGCTACAAGTATCTTCAACGCAGGCTCTACCATCGGAGCTCTGCTCGCTCCATTCACTATCCCTACCCTTGCCGCTAAATTCGGTTGGGAGGCAGCCTTTATCATCATCGGAGGCCTGGGATTCGTATGGATGGGATTCTGGCAGTTCCTCTACAAAAAGCCCGATCAGAACCCTATGGTCAATGCAGCCGAATTGGAGTATATAAATTCCGACTCTGAGGAGGATGCCAAGGCTCAGGCAGCAGCCAAGGAGATCGCCTCTGCTCCAAAGCCTTCGCTTTGGCAGTGCTTCGGCTATCGCCAGACTTGGGCATTTATCTCGGGTAAGATTATCGCAGATGGTGTGTGGTGGTTCTATCTTTTCTGGATGCCATCTTATCTGAAGAATGCCTGCGGTATGGCTTCAACAAGTTTTGAATTCCAGCTGGCATTGGGTATCTTGTATCTCATCGTAATGATCTCGCTTTTGGGCGGTTATCTGCCTACGATTTTCATCGAGAAGTATAAGATGAATCCATACGCAGGACGTATGCGTGCCATGCTTATCTTCGCCTTCTTCCCACTCTTGGCACTCTTGGCTCAGCCTTTGGCGCAATACTCTTATTGGTTCCCTGTGGTGATTGTCGGTATCGCTGCCGCAGCACACCAATCATGGTCTGCCAATATCTTCTCTACCGTAGGAGATATGTTCCCTAAGTCGATGATTGCCACCATCACAGGTATCGGAGGTATGGCAGGCGGTATCGGCTCATTCTGCATACAGTTGGGCGCAGGTAATCTGTTCGATTACGCCGAGTCGAGCTCACTCTCATTTATGGGATATTCAGGTATCGAGGCAGGTTATATGATCGCCTTCTCGTTCTGCGCCGTGGCTTATCTTGCAAGCTGGTTGGCAATGAAGACATTTGTACCTAAGTATATGCCAATAAAGCTATAAAAGTTAAACGTGATATAACATAAGAATAGAGGGTGCTTAACCATTGGTTAGCACCCTCTTTCTTTTAGTTGTATAACGCGCAACCTCAAAACTCTACTTTAGCTCGACTTGAAGCGGATTATTCAATCTGTCGGCAGCCTGCTTGACCTGCATTGCCCACTCTGCGCCACCCGCAACGCTAGCATGACTCCACGCCGAGCCATTGAGCATAAGGATCTTCTCTCCAGCCTTCGCCTTGCGTAAAATCAAGGCATGCTGAACCTGCTGATTGGGCGAAACGCGAGTCTCGAAACGACTCTGCTTCTGAGCACCCTGCAAAATCACGCCCAACATGATATCGCCATCTCGCTTGGCATCACCACTATCCGATGCTGGTTCGGTGAGAGCGATCCAATTTTCGTCCTGCGAAATATTCTTCACATCGTGCATCACCATACCTGCAGCAACCTCTATCTCGCCTTCGAAACCACTAAGCTCATACTCTTGAAAAGTAAAACGGCTATTGGCATCAAGCCAAATACGGCGTTTGATGACCACCTCGCGATTACCAACCGAAACAGGCGCATAGACAAACTCGGCTTCGGTACGCAGCGGACCATTCGCTACACACGCCTGACGCAGATAATTTCCACTCAGAAGTAGTTTAGAATCCTCAACAACAGCCAAAGCACCACCGCCGAGCGTATTGCCCACCTTATAGCAATCCATACCCTCGCCATAGTTGTGATGGTAGTCATTGCGGGCAAACCACTCGTTGATGATCAGTTTCTGGGTATTTTTCACCCACACATCCACACCCTGAGTCTTGGGATCGCTCAATCGCGGACCATAGATACGGTAAGCCGTCAGATTATTTTCCCACGCATAATCATCCATACGCTCAGGTACATAACGACCATACACCTTCGACTCATAACTGTCGGCACGCCTTCTTCTAATTTTATAGTGACTCTGGGCTGAAGCTCCGACAGATGACTGAAAAAGGAGTTTCTGTGCCACACCCTTCTTATCAAATATCACCTGCGAAGGGATCTGATTGCGTTGCTCATCCTCCACAATCACCCTATCTGCCGTAATACCGCGTCCTGCGAGTTCCGCCCACTCAATCTCCACGCTCTCATGCTCTCTTTCGTAGGATGTAGGGTTGGTCACAGTGACATCTACGCCACCTCCCACAACTCCGCATCCACAAAGCCACAATAAAACCAAAGCCAGCAATGCTCTCTTCATAAGACTTCTCTATTTGGGTTGTTTACCTATATATGCCAAGATTCCGCCATCGACATACAACACATGACCATTTACAAAATCCGAAGCCTCGGATGCCAAAAAGAGTATTGGTCCCTTCAGATCCTCTGGCGTACCCCAACGTGCTGCAGGGGTCTTGGAGATTATGAAACTGTCGAATGGATGAGGTTTACCATCTTTATCTGGTTCACGCAATGGCGCGGTCTGCGGAGTGGCGATATAACCCGGTCCGATGGCGTTACATTGGATATTATATGCTCCATACTCCGATGCGATGTTACGTGTGAGCATCTTCAAACCACCCTTAGCTGCCGCGTATGCCGATACGGTTTCACGTCCCAGCTCTGACATCATCGAGCAGATGTTTATGATCTTACCTCCACCTCGCTCGATCATACTTGGAATAACCGCCTTTGACATGATAAATGGAGCTACAAGGTCTATATCTATCACCTTCGAGAACTCCTCTACCGACATCTCGTGCATAGGGATGCGCTTGATGATACCTGCATTATTGACCAGAATATCCACAGCTCCCAACTCCAGCTCAATGCTACGAATCATCTCTGCAACAGCCTTCTCATCCCTCACATCGCAGATATAACCCTTAGCCTCGATGCCTTTGGCTCTATACTCATCCAACGCCTTTTGCAGATGCTCCTCGCTACGGCAATTAAAGGCAATTTTAGCCCCAGCCTGAGCCAAAGCCTCCGCCATGGCAAAGCCTATTCCGTATGCCGCGCCTGTCACAAGCGCAACCTTACCTTCCAACGAATAACTCACCATACTTAGAGCCTACTTTAGATCCGTAATCAACGAAAAATCCTGATCCGAGTAGTCGAGATTCTCGCCTCCCATACCCCAAATGAAGGTATAGTTGTGAGTAGCCGCCGCGCTATGGATAGACCACTCTGGCGAAAGCACAGCCTGCTCGCCACGCATCCAGATGTGACGGGTCTCATCCACCTCGCCCATAAAGTGGCATACGGCATGCTCCTCTGGCACTTCGAAATAGAAATAAGCCTCCATGCGGCGCGAGTGAACATGGGCAGGCATGGTGTTCCACACGCTACCTGTCATCAACTCGGTCATGCCCATCTGCAATTGGCAGGTAGGGAGAACCTCTCGCACCAACATCTTATTGATATTACGGTCATTCGAACCCTCCAACGATCCCATGTGCGCAACGATGGCATCTGCCTTTGTTACCTTACGGTCGGGGTAGGTGTGATGAGCCACACATGAGTTGAAATAGAACTTTGCTGGCGCGCTACTATCCACGCTCTCAAAGACCACCTCGCGATCTCCTGCACCCAGATAGAGAGCCTCCTTGAAATCCAGCTCAAAGCTCTCTTCGCCGACCTTCACGCGACCCTTACCGCCCACATTGAAGATACCCAACTCGCGGCGCGAGAGGAAATACTCAGACTTGAGAGGATCTATCGCCTCCAACTTCAAACTTTCGTCCACAGGCATTGCACCACCTACGACCATACGGTCATACATCGAATAGACCATATTGACCTCATCGGCAGCAAAAACTTTCTCGATCAGGAAATCCTCTCTCAGTCGAGCTGTATCATATCCTTTGGCATCGCGTGGATGCGCGGCATATCTTACTTGGTAATTGGTTTTCATATTATTTTAAGTATCTCGATAAAACTTTTTGGCTTGATCTAAAAGTTAAAATACGCTTTGGCGTTATTATAACTGATATCCTCAACCATCTTGGCGATAAAATCAAGCTCGCTGGATGGCAACAAACCCGCCTCGACATCATTTCCAATCAGGTTACACAACGTGCGGCGGAAATACTCGTGACGAGGATAGCTTAGGAAGCTACGCGAGTCGGTCAGCATACCCACAAAACGGCTCAGCAAACCCAACAATGAGAGTGCATTCATCTGACGCTCCATGCCATCCTTTTGATCCAAGAACCACCAACCTGAGCCAAACTGTATCTTACCCGCAATCTCGCCATCTTGGAAGTTTCCGATCATCGTAGCCACCATCTCGTTATCGCGCGGATTAAGGTTGTAGAGTATAGTCTTTGTGAGTTTACCCTGCTGATCCAGCCTATCTAAGAACTTAGCCATGTTCTTAGCCAACGTAAAATCTCCAATCGAGTCAAATCCCGTATCAACGCCTATGGTTGCCATCTTACGGCTATTGTTGTTGCGAATCACACCGAAGTGGAATTGCTGAGTCCAGCCACTCTCTGAGTCCATGATACCACCCTCTACGAGCATCGCGCTCTTATAGATACGAATCTCCTGCTCGGTGAGAGACTTGCCACCATAGACCTTAGCAAAAATGGCTTCAACCTCAGAGGTAGTATAATCCTCGGCATAAAACTCCTCGAAGCCATGATCACTCAAACGACAACCTACACTCTCAAAGAAGCGGTGACGCACTCTCAGGGCATCAATCAGAGTCACAAACGAACAAATCTCCACGCCCGAAACCTCGCTCAGACGATCCACATAGGCCTTAAATGCCGCTGGATTCTCCACTGCCATAGCCTTATCGGGACGCCATGTAGGCAAGACCTTACTCTCGAAGCCATCTTCTCGGCACTTGATATGATGCTCCAACGAATCCACAGGATCATCCGTTGTGCAAACCACCTCCACATTATAACGCCTCATCAGTCCGCGTGCCGATTATTCAGGCCTTTGCAGCATGTCCGTACAATGGTCATATATCTCGCGCGCCGTCTTGGGATTAAGCAAAGTCTCTACTCC
>JAFOZN010000187.1 GCA_017391185.1 Alistipes sp.
GCATACCAAGCACTTCGGTACGCTTCTCGAACTTAAACTTGTATGGTTTCTTAGCATTATTCCATGTAGAGTTTCCACGACCAGAAACCTGTATATTAGTCAGATCAAGGCTCTCGAACTCTGTACCACCATTAATCGAGATAGTCGCATCAACCCAATAATCCTTACTTACAATATCGCCTCCATTTTTGGTTCTTATTGATACAATAGGCAGACCCGTAAAATTAAATGTTATGGTAACAGTGTAGATAGCCTCCTTACCATTCTCATTGACTACGCGATACTGTATAGGCTTAGAAAAATCTTGTGGCGTAATACCCGATCTCTGCTCTTTATTCTCGACATATACCTTATGATTGTCGTTCACCTTAAACGATGGAGTCAAAGTAGTACCTGCACAAATAGGAGACTTGGTCTTTACATTCTTGCCTGTAATCTCATATTTAGTGTTCGAAATAGAACACTTTACATCTGAGTAGAGATAAGTAGAGTTACCACTTCCCGACAATTTAAACTCAAGGAAAACGGGATCCTTAGCATCGGGATTGTTATTAGTCTGGCCAGAATTAGAACCTGAGCCAGAGCCAGAATTAGAATTGTTTGACGTAGAATCATCACCTCCGCCACAAGCCGCAAACATCACGACCATCATCAAAGACCAAAGGGTACGTAGGACATTTTTTTGCATAGGTATTATTTTTCTTTTTATTTATTTACTCTAAAACATTTTTTAAGAGCATAAAAATATAATTTTGTTCGTTGCCAAGCAAATAAAAAACTACACTTTTACACTATTTGCATCATTTTTATAATTAATTGCCACAATTTTTATAAATTCCGATTACATCTTAAACGATATAACGAGATAATATGTCCTACCGTAGGCATAAGTAATAATATCATCCATCGGCAGATAAACCCGGTTCGCCCCACTCTGATAATTGCGGATTCGCGACTGCTCGTAACCACCATACTCCACTCCTCCATTACCGAGTAGATTCCTAACCGAAAGAGTGAGCGAGAGACGACCTTTGGCTAAATCAAACCATCGCGAAACCGACATATCCATAGTAACGGCATTAGACAAACGGCCTTGAGAGATAAACCTGTGATATATCTCTGGCGAAAGTGAGGCTTGTTGAGCCACGCGCTCTGTGCGGCGAATCACCGATGGATCGACATAACGCATCGCAACACCTTGCCCACTACAAGAGAGTACCCAACCTCGGTAGGTAAAATATGTAAGCTGAGCCATAGCTGAGAGTTGTGGTGCTCCTCCGATATAACAATCGCCCATATAACTCACCGAACGACTTACCACTCTACCATCACGATCATCATAGTGAGTTATAGTAGGATTTTCGGAGTATATATACCGCCCCGCAGAGGCCGAAAGCGAGAGTTCGAGATTGTTGTTTAGACGAAATTTACCAGCCGTTTCAATACCATAGAACAACTCTCCCATTCCCTCTACATCCACATCACAATATAGTGCCGACAAATCATCATAGAGTCTCATCGTATGGCGAAGATTGGTCTTGGAGAAAAGATAGGCCGAGAAAACCATCTGACTCCGATCGGAAGAGTATCTATAATTTAGCTCAGCACCACGATGATGCTCCGCTTCGGGATTATCCACAACCCGATTATTATATTGCGCATTGAGAAAAAGATTCTCCACCTCAGGTGTTACATCCGAAGCCATAAGACCGACATCAACATAATGTTTCGGAGAGAAAGAGTAACCCACACGAGCTTTAACTACGTATGGTGCAAACTTCAATTTTGCCGAGCGACCATACGAGCCTACACCTGAATATAACTCCTTCTCGAAATATCCATAACGGCTAACGCTCTGTTGAGCAATAGACAACCCCAGATCCATCACCCAACGAGACGGAGTATAATGAAGCGAAGCATCTATAGAGGCATGGCGGCTACGCAAAGAGTAATCATACGAGAAACGATCCCCAACGCTCACCCTATGATCGGGATTACGCATATTGTTTTGAAGATTACCTGAGAATGTATCATCATCCATCAGGTAGTAATCTACATCTCTGAGATATAATGCGCCCAAAAGATCCTCCATACGTTTGAAGTTTCGTGAATCTTCATATTTGACTCTTATACCATAATCCAACGATAGATTCTGTGAAATATCGCTATGAAATCCAAGCCAAAGAGAGGCATTGGCGATCCTCTCAACACGTCCCTCTAAAGCATATACAGCACCCGTAGAGCTGATACGATTCTGCTCATAGAGTTCTTCCCAATTAACTTGGGTATAAGTCTCATCTCCTGCACGCCAAACCTTCTCCACCTGCGAAGCGAGTTGTTCAGAGTAATAGTAGCTCGGCAGATAACGATAGTTGTCGGGGCGTGGTGTCATGGCATTATACCATCCTAAATTTCGGTAATTTCGCTCGCCATAATCTCCTCCCAACGACAATAACATTCGAGTCGAAGAGCCTATGGGTTGAAAATAACTCATCATCACAAATGGGATTTTATCCTCTCTGGTGCGAGAATTACGCACCTTACCTGCTTGATTACCCCATGTCGGATTGTAGAGTTTATCGCCCCTGAGACGAAAAACCTCTTGTGTCGTACCACTTCTTAGTCCTCGCTCAGAGAGCGCCGATAGCGCAACGATTGAAAATCGACCTCCTGAATCAAAATCTTTACTCACACGCAGAGCCAAATCCAGCGCATCATTATACACGCCCCCAACATAGAGATCATCGCCACCCTTGATGGAAGCATACACCGAAGAACTCCACCCCTTGCCAAGCAGAGTATGTAACGTAGCACGTACCCCACCCAAATAGCCCTTACCTGAGAAAAACGCACCCACATTCACACCATCTATCATCACGGATTGGTGTGTAGAGTAGATATTAGTCCCTGTAAAGCTATCGCTCATAAGCTCTACACCCGATGAAATTCCCGAAAAGGAACTCTCTGA
>JAFOZN010000188.1 GCA_017391185.1 Alistipes sp.
ATCTGTAGCTAAATTTCACCTATCAATATATGAATTGCAAGAAAGGCTCAAATTACAAAAAATCAAACATCTGGGAGGGAGTTCCTTGTTTAGCAATCATCCTGTTACTCTTTGGTGGCATTGGATACGTCATGGGAGTGTCACAGATGTTGAACACTCTGATGAAGACCGCCCACGACCTGCTCCTCAACACTGTATTCTACCTTATGGGCGTTACAGTATTAACGGGTGCCATCGGCAAGCTCTTCACCGAGTTCGGCGTTGTGAACCTGTTGGAGAAAATTTTACGCCCACTTATGCGCCCTATTTTCAACCTCCCTGGAGTGGCCTCACTGGGTGCTGTGATGACATTTTTATCAGACAACCCTGCCATAATATCATTAGCTCAGGACAAACGATTCATCAGTTATTTCAAGAAATATCAATTTATCTCGCTCACCAATTTCGGCACTGCCTTCGGAATGGGCTTGCTGGTGATAGTCTTCATGATGGGACAGGGTTATTTCGCAGAGCCTATCATCGGATTTGTTGGCGCATGTATAGGATGTATGATATCAACACGCCTGATGCAACGATATATATTGAAGGAGTATCCAAACTTTGCCAATGAGTTGGCATGCGAAGAGTCTTTCGAGGAGCTCGAAGAGCAGAAGAGCGAAAACAAGTCACTCTTTATTCGTATTCTCAACTCTCTGCTTGACGGTGGTCGTACGGGTGTGGATGTTGGTCTTACCATTATACCTGGAGTTCTTATCATCTCCTCATTTGTAATGCTTCTCACCTTTGGAGCATCAGCCGAGGGCGTATATACAGGCTCCGCTTATGAGGGAGTAGAACTTTTACCTTGGTTGGCGAGCAAAATTAGCTTCGTATTCGAGTGGTTGTTCGGTTTTACCGACCCACATTTGATTGCATTCCCTATCACAGCATTGGGAGCAGTGGGTGCTGCATTAGGTCTTGTTCCAACCTTTTTGGCAAATGGATGGGCTGACGGCAACTCAATCGCAGTATTTACCGCAATCGGCATGTGCTGGAGTGGTTATTTGAGTACTCACACTGCCATGCTCGACTCACTTGGCTTCCGCGAACTGACATCAAGAGCGGTCTTAGCACACACTATTGGAGGTTTAGGTGCAGCAATAGTTGCACATTGGCTCTATGTATTGTACACATTTATATAATTTTCACTATCTTTGTGTAAAGATTGAGGATGATATCAGAGGGATAGGGCACGAAGCACACCCCCAGAGCATCTTCAACCATAATCACCAAGTCTTCTTTCATTAAAAAGAGAGTATGAAAAACGCACTCAAATTTTACAAGGATTTCCCAAAAGAGGGAATACTCTTCGTTGATATCATTCCATTTTTGCAGGACAAGAAAGTCTATGCCGAGATAGTCGAAAAATTGGGCGAAGCCGTTAGCGCTCCCAACATCGTAGCACCTGAGGCAAGAGGTTTTCTCTTCACTGCTCCGCTACTTATCACCAAGCCTGAGGTTCAGAACATTATCCCTATCCGCAAGAGTGGTAAATTACCATTCAACGAGGGTGATTTGCAGGACATTGCTATCGAGAAAGAGTATGGCTTTGACCACCTATTCTACCGTCTGAGCGACATCGCGGCAGGCGAGGCTCAGGGCGATGAGTTCCACGTCTCGATCATCGATGATGTGTTGGCTACGGGAGGTACTGCCGTGGGTATTGCCGAGTCGATGATGGCACAGAAGATTGTAAAGGATGGCAAGGAGTATAAAGTCGTCATTGATGAGTTTATCTTCCTCGTGGAGTTAGACTTTTTGAAGGGTGCCGAGCGATTGGAGAAGATTGCACCTGTAAAATCGCTGATTCACTTGTAGTATAAACAGAAAATATATCGCTTAAGAGGGGCTTTACGACTAAAGTCCCTCTTATTTTTTGCATTTACTGCACGATGGTCGGGAAAAATTCGTATATTTGCACGATATATATACCTTAATTATTAGCATTGAGGTTAAACTTGAGATATAGAGAGAAAAATAAATAAAGTTCCATTATGAAATTTAACGAGTACAAAGGTCTCGATCTGCCAAAAATCGCAGACGAGGTATTGAAGAAGTGGGATGCAGATGATACTTTCCACAAAAGCATCACCACTCGTGAGGGACACCCTACATTTGTATTTTACGAGGGACCACCCTCAGCTAACGGTATGCCAGGTATCCACCACGTGATGGCACGTACCATCAAGGACGTGATCTGCCGTTATAAGACTCAGCAGGGTTATCTCGTACACCGTAAGGCGGGTTGGGATACTCATGGTCTGCCTGTAGAGTTGGGTGTTGAGAAGAAGCTCGGCATCACCAAGGAGGATATCGGCAAGACAATAACCATCGAGGAGTACAACAAGGCATGCCGCGAGGCTGTCATGGAGTTCACCGACCTCTGGGAGGACCTCACA
>JAFOZN010000189.1 GCA_017391185.1 Alistipes sp.
AAGAACAGGGCGGTGTTTTCGCCGTTCATGTCGGTGTTGGCAGAGCAGTGCATGGAAGCAATACCCTTCAGGGGCAGGTAGTAGTTCATCATAGAGAACATACCCTTCTTCATCTCACCACCATACCAAGTGTTGATGATAACCTGCATCTTCTCTGTAAGGTTGAATACAACAGCTGTCTCAGAGTTAAGACCCAACTCCTTGTAGTTCTCAACTTTTGCTTTAGATGCGTTAAGTACTACGAAATCAGGCTCGCCATAGTTTGCAAGCTCCTCCTCTGTAGGACGGATGAACATATTCTTTACAAAGTGTGCCTGCCATGCAACCTCCATGATGAAACGGATCTTAAGACGTGAGTTCTCGTTTGCACCGCAGAAAGTATCAACAACGTAGAGCTTCTTGTTAGAGAGCTCCTTAGAAGCCAATGCCTTCAACTCAGCCCAAGCAGCCTCAGTTACAGGCTTGTTGTCGTTCTTGTACTCCTCAGAAGTCCACCAGATAGTGTCCTTAGATGTCTCGTCCATTACGAAGAACTTGTCCTTAGGTGAACGACCTGTGTAAACACCTGTCATCACGTTTACTGCGCCCATCTCTGTAACGACACCCTTGTCGAAACCTGTAAGGCCAGCCTTAGTCTCCTCGCGGAAGAGCTCATCGTAAGATGGATTGTAAACCACCTCAGTAGTACCGGTGATACCGTACTTTGTCAAATCAATTTTTGCCATAGTTTTAAAAATATATTTGAGTTAAACTTCTTCTCTAAAGTCTGTTTGCACTGCTCTTGGAGCTAAAAAACACAACCTAAAATGGTTAGCCTAAGCTATATGCCCCTACTTCAGCGGTACAAATTTAATTAAACAATCCGAATTGTGAAAGAGTTAACACTAAAAATCGGGCAATTTTTCTAAAATTGCGCTATCGGTGTTGTAAAACTCTGTAAATCAGCGCATAATTCAATGTTATTAAATTGTGAATTTTTAATATGCGGGCTCATTTTTCCCTCTTCTATTCCGTTATTCTTTTGTCGGTTTGATTTCTTACCACAGAATGTGCCGAAAACGGTGTTGAACTTTAAAATTGAATAATAAATATTGTATATCTATTGTTGTGTTGTCTTTTTTGGTTAATTTTGCGCTCCTGCCCTCGTTGTTGATTGGGTGGTGGAAGATTTTTTTTGGATTATGGCTGGACTCTATTTTCATATACCATTTTGTAAGAGAATTTGCTCTTATTGTGACTTCTTTCGTGTGGCTGAGTTGAGTTATCTACCCTCTGTGGTTGAGGCGATGCATTGCGAGTTGGAGGAGCAGCGCGAATTTTTGCATGACAAGCGTATTGAGACCATATATTTCGGTGGTGGGACTCCATCTTTGCTCTCCCCTAAGGAGCTTCAGCGGTTGATTGACCACGCTTCGGAGCTCTTCGATTGCCGAGAAGTAGGTGAGATTACCGTAGAGGCTAATCCCGATGATGTGAGTGACGAGTGGGCGGAGCAACTCGCTAAGACGCAGATTAATAGGGTGAGTTTGGGTGTGCAGTCTTTCGATGATGGAGAGCTGAAATTTATGAATCGCCGACACTCGGCTCAAGATGCTGCTGAGGCAGTTAGAAGAGTGCAAAGGGCTGGGATTTCTAACATCACGATTGACCTGATCTTTGGCGTAGATGGTTATGGTGATGCTGTGCTCGAAAACAGTATTGCTCAGGCGCTGGAGTTGGGTGTGCAACATATCTCGGCCTATCATTTGACTATCGAGCCCAATACGGCTTTTGGTAGGCGCAGGGAGCGTGGCCTGATGCGTGAGGTGGATGAGGAGCAGAGCGAAAAGGAGTTTAGATTGATGCATGAAAGGCTTACGGCTGCGGGGTATGAGCATTATGAGGTTTCTAATTTTGCGCTACCTACTTATCGGGCCAAACATAACTCCTCGTATTGGCATGGGGTGGAGTATTTGGGTATCGGTGCGGGGGCCCACTCCTACAATGGCGAGATGAGACATTACTCTGAGCAGAGTGTGGTGGAATATATTAAGTCAAGAGAGTATGTCGAGGAGCAACTCTCAGATATAGACCATTTTAATGAGTATGTGATGACTTCGCTCAGGTGCGCTGAGGGTATATCTTTGGATTATCTTAAGGAGCGTTTCGGAGAGCCTTCGGCAGATAGGGTTTTGCGTCTTGCTCAAGGCTGGATTGAGTCAGAAGATTTGCGTTTTGATGCGGGGCGCTTATTCATTCCGGCTGAGCGTTTTATGATTTCCGATGCGGTGATAGAGTCTCTTTTTGAGGTGTAATTACTAAATTTTATTAATTTATTGTTAAATAATTTTAAAAACTCTCTGAATTGTGTTCTAAAATGCTGAAATATAAATATAAAGTGTTATCTTTGCCGCGCTTTAGAGCAAATTCGTATTTCCTTGACTTCTATAGCAAGAAACAATTAATACATAAACTATGAAAATTAATAATCAGATGCCCGATCATCTTTTTGAGGTGAGTTGGGAGGTATGCAACAAGGTAGGTGGCATCCACACAGTGCTTGCGACTAAGGCCTTGACTGTTACCAAGAAGATGAGCGGTAACTATATCGTTATCGGTCCAGATCTTATGCAGGAGCGATCAAACCCTGAGTTTGAGGCTGATGATACATTGATGCCAGCATGGCGTGAGAGCCTCTATGAGGAGGGTATCCGTATCCGTATGGGCCGTTGGAATGTAGAGGGTAAGCCTATCGCTATTTTGATCGACTTCAAGTCGTTGATCTCTCAGAAGGATGAGGTTTTGAAGCACCTTTGGGAGGATTATCACGTTGACTCTATCTCTGGTCAGTGGGATTACGTTGAGCCTGTATTGTTCGGTTACGTTGCAGGTCAGGTAATCAAGTCATATGTTGAGAATGTGGCTAAGTCGGCAGATAAGGTTGTAGCTCACTTCCATGAGTGGATGACTGCTTCGGGTGGTTTGTACTTGCGTAAGTATTCTCCATACGTGGCAACTGTATTCTCTACACATGCTACCGTAGCAGGTCGTTGCATCGCAGGTAACGGTTTGTCACTCTACGCTGATCTTCACAAGTTCAACGCAGATGATTTGGCTCGCCGTTTCAACGTGACAGCTAAACACTCTATTGAGAAGGCTGCAGCTATGTATCACGATGCGTTCCTTACAGTGAGCGATATTACAGCCAACGAGTGTAAGTATCTCTTGGGCCGTGAGGTTACTCACATCACACCTAACGGTTTCGAGAATGACTTCGTTTGGAAGGGTGAGGAGTTTGATCAGAAGCGTGCTGAGGCTCGTAAGTCTATGATCGAGGTTGCTGAGGCTTGCTTGGATCACAAGTTTGCTAAGGAGCCACTCATTATCGGTACAAGCGGTCGCTATGAGTTCCGCAACAAGGGCTTGGATATCTTCATGGAGTCTTTGAAGCGTTTGGCAACATATAACTTGGATCGTGAGATTTTGGCTTACGTTATGGTTCCAGCTGCTAACAATGGTGCACGTGCTGATTTGGTTCGTCACTTGGCAGATAAGTCAAACTCTATCGATGCTTCACAGTGGAAGTTCTCTACTCACTACTTGGATAACGAGGAGTGGGATCCTATCACACGCACTATCAAGGGCAGCGTATTGGAGAGCGCAAACTCTAAGGTGAAGGTTATCTTCGTTCCATCATACCTCAAGGGTGATGATGGCGTATTCAATAAGAACTATTATGAGTTGCTCGTAGGTCTTGATCTTACAGCATTCCCATCATACTATGAGCCATGGGGCTACACTCCACTTGAGTCAGTAGCATTCTCAGTGCCTACAATCACATCTAACCTCTCAGGTTTCGGTGCTTGGGCAACTAAGCTCTCTAACAACTTGGGCGTAGAGGTTATCCGCCGTGAGGAGAACAACGATCTCTACACCGTACAGCAGATCGTAGATGCTACGTTGCGTTATATGCAGCTCAATGAGCAGGAGATGGTGGAGATCCGCCGCTCTTCTTTGGAGGTTTCAGAGCACGCTTTGTGGAAGAACTTCTTCAAGTACTATGAGGCTGCTTATGCAGAGGCTATGGAGAATGCTGTTGCACGTGCCAACAATGGTGCTGCAATAGATGGTGGTAGCTACACCGAGCAGATTAACTTCGTACGTCAGCAGCTTACATCTAACAAGCCTGCTTGGCATCGTATGATGGTCGAGAAGCGTTTGCCTTCACGCCTTAGCGCATTGGAGACAATCTCTCGCAACCTCTGGTGGTGCTGGACTCAGTCAGCAAAGGATCTCTTCGAGTCTATCGATAGCGAGTTGTGGAATGCAGTAGATCGCAACCCAATCGCTTTGATCGACAAGCTCCCATTGGAGCGCATCAACGAGTTGGAGAAGGATGAGAAGTTCCTCGCTCAGTTGGATGCAGTAGATGCTCAGCTCAAGGAGTATATGGCAGAGAAGCCAAGCGCAGAGAGCGCAAAGGTTGCTTACTTCTCTATGGAGTATGGTTTGCACTCATCGCTTAAGATCTACTCTGGTGGTTTGGGTATCTTGGCTGGTGACTACCTCAAGGAGGCATCAGATAAGAATGTGCCTATGGCAGCCGTAGGTCTCTTGTACCGTTACGGATACTTTACTCAGCAGCTCTCGGCTCAGGGTAGCCAGGTAGCTACTTATGAGGCTCAGAACTTCTCTAAGTTGCCTATCTCTCCAGTACGTGACGAGAACGGTAACTGGGTATCTATCCAGGTGGCTTTCCCAGGTCGTACATTGTCGGCTCGCGTTTGGAAGTGCCAGGTAGGTCGTACAGATCTCTTCCTTTTGGATACAGATTATGAGGCAAACCGCGAGGAGGATCGTCAGATCACATACTACCTCTATGGTGGTGATTGGGAGAACCGCTTGAAGCAGGAGCTCTTGCTCGGCGTAGGTGGTATCCGTGCGTTGGTTAAGATGGGCATCAAGCAGGAGGTTTACCACTGCAACGAGGGTCACGCAGCATTTATCGGTTTGGAGCGTTGCCGCAACCTTATCTCTAAGAAGCGTTTGTCATTCTCTGAGGCTATGGAGGTTGTTCGTTCATCATCGCTCTTTACAACACATACTCCAGTGCCAGCAGGTCACGATGCATTCCCAGAGTCTATGATCCGTCAGTATATGTCACACTATCCTGATGTATTGGGTATCACTTGGGAGCAGTTCATCAACTTGGGTAAGACTAATCCATCGGATCCTAACGAGCGTTTCTCGATGTCAGTATTGGCATGTAACCTTTCACAGGAGGTTAACGGTGTGAGCTGGTTGCACGGTGAGGTTTCTAAGGATATCTTGGGTAACATGTGGCCAGGATACTTCAAGAACGAGTTGCATATCGGTTATGTAACAAATGGCGTTCACTTCCCAACATGGGTTGCTTCGAACCTTCGCCGTTTGTACGAGCGTTACTTCCCAGAGGGCTTCAACAAGCACGTATATGATATCCCTGAGTGGCAGGGTGTTCACCGTATCGATGACAAGGAGTTGTGGCAGGAGCGTATCGCACTCAAGGAGCGTTTGATTAACCACATCCGCAAGCGTTATAGCGATCCAAAGCAGGTACGTTGCGAGTCTCCACGTCAGATGGTACAGGTTGTTGAGCGTATCCGTCCTGATGTATTGACAATCGGTTTTGCTCGCCGTTTTGCGACATATAAGCGTGCTCACTTGCTCTTCACTAACTTGGAGCGTTTGTCTGCACTTGTAAATAATAAGGAGCGTCCTGTACAGTTTATCTTCGCAGGTAAGGCTCACCCACATGATAAGCCAGGTCAGGATTTGATCAAGCGTATCGTGGAGGTATCATCAATGCCAGAGTTTGTAGGTAAGATTATCTTCTTGCAGAACTACGATATGGAGCTTGCACGCCGCATGGTTCAGGGTGTTGATGTATGGTTGAATACTCCTACACGTCCTTTGGAGGCTTCAGGTACATCAGGCGAGAAGTGCGTGATGAACGGTGTAATGCAGTTCTCAGTACTCGATGGCTGGTGGGTAGAGGGCTACAAGGAGGGAGCTGGTTGGATGCTTCCTATGGAGCGTTCGTTCGCCGATCAGCGATTCCAGGATGAGTTGGATGCAGAGATGATCTACAACACTATCGAGGATCAGATCGTACCTTTATATTATGATGTAGCAGAGGATGGCATTCCACACCGTTGGGTTGATGCAGTGAAGAAGTGTGTTGCTGATATCGCTTCTAACTTCACAACTAACCGCATGCTCATCGACTATGAGGATCGTTTCTACAACAAGCTCAAGGTTCGTAAGGAGGAGATGATCTCTAACAACTTCCGCATGGCTCGCGAGATGGCAGCATGGAAGCGTAAGGTTTCTGCCGCTTGGGATGATGTCAAGATCTTGAACACTCAGCGTGTAGAGTTGGATAACGAGGCTATCTTCGTAGATAAGAAGTATCTCTATGAGGTTACTTTGGATATCGCAAGCCTTTCGGCTGAGGATCTTGGTGTAGAGTTGGTTGTAGCTAAGCAGATCGAGTCTGGAGAGGCTGTAAATGTAGTAGCTACTAAGCAGTTGGCTGTTAAGAGTGTAGAGGGCCAGAAGGTTACCTTCTCTATCGACTATACTCCAGAGCGTACAGGCTCGTTCGATGTAGCATTGCGTGTATATCCTAAGAATGACCGCTTGCCACACCGCATGGACTTCGCCCTTGTAAAGTGGGCATAAATCTATAATCTCTCGACATGTCCGAGTGGGTTCTCCACTCGGACAAAGTCGGAGTTTAGGGATAAAATCAGACGATAGTCTGTTTCTTTTAGATATTTTTCGTAAAAAAGTTGGGTGTTGTTAAAAGTTTTATTAATTTTACTACACTTAAACAATATTTCAAAAACTTTAATATGTCGGCACTAACATTTGATAAGAGCGAATTAGGCAATTTGGAGTATTCCTTGCAGCGTGAGATGCTTGCAACAGACCGTAAGGGCGGCTACATGAGTACCACTATTGTATGCTGTAATACTCGCAAATACCATGGCTTGATGGTTGCTCCGATTGACGCAAGTGATGAGGCTCATGTCTTGCTCTCTTCACTCGATGAGACAATCATCCAGCACGACCAGTCATTTAACTTGGCTTTGCACCGTTTCCGTGGTGTATATGAGCCTCGTGGTCACAAGTACATTACAGATTTTAAGTACACTCCTACACCTACAATCACATACCGTGTGGGTGGTGTAATCCTTCGTAAGGAGTTGTTGTGGATTCACAAGCGTACTCAGCTTATGATCCGCTACACTTTGGTAGATGCTCACTCTGATACTACGTTGCGTTTGCGCCCATTCTTTGCATTCCGCAATAAGCAC
This sequence comes from Alistipes sp., assembly GCA_017391185.1. Lineage (GTDB taxonomy): Bacteria > Bacteroidota > Bacteroidia > Bacteroidales > Rikenellaceae > Alistipes. The sequence goes on from JAFOZN010000189.1 coordinate 7,341, forward strand.
TCTTTGTCGAAGGCAAATATGGATGCTAATGGTCGTTCTTACCCTATTCAGGGCGGTGTTAAGTGTAAGCTATATGAGAATTATCCATGGTTGTATCTCCAGACTAACAAGGCTGATGCTGAGTTTGTTGCAGCACCAGATTGGTACTACGATTTCGAGTATCCAGAGGAGATCAAGCGTGGTTATGACGGCTATGAGGATCTTTTGACTACAGGTTATTTCGAGATGCCTATCAAGAAGGGTGAGAGTGTGATCTTCTCAGCCTCTACAGATGAGATGGCTACAGGTGAGACTATCAACCAGATCTATGAGGCATCTATCGCGCGCCGTACTCACAAGATTGACTTCAAGAGCTGTTTGCACCACTCGGCACGCCAGTTTGTGGTACGCCGTCCGGGTGGTCGTACCGAGATGATTGCAGGTTATCCTTGGTATGGTACCGTAGGTCGCGATACTTTGATTTCGTTGCCAGGTATTGTATTGGAGCAGAACTATAAGGAGGACTGCATCGAGATTCTCGATACTATGATTCGTGATATGAAGGATGGTGATTTTGCTGGTTCTGCATCAGCGTGGGTGGCTGCCGACGCCCCACTTTGGTTCTTCTGGACATTACAGAATCTGGAGAAGCATCTTTCAGCTAAGGATATTTGGGAGCGTTATGGCGAGGCTATGAAGTCTATTTTGGAGGCTTATAAGCGTGGCTTCGGTGATAAGGTTAAGCTCCATGACAATGGTTTGATTTTGGCAGCAGCTTATGGTGAGGCTCTCACTTGGATGGACACCAAGGTTGATGGTCAGCCAGTTGCTCAGCGTGCAGGCTATGCAGTAGAGATCGAGGCTTTGTGGTACAATGCAGTATCTTATACTTTGGCTTTGGCACGTAAGATGAAGGATAAGGCATTCGTAGAGTCATGGTCTGATATGCCAGCCAAGACCAAAGAGTCGTTTATATCAAAATTCTGGCTCAAGGATGGATATTTGGCAGACTATGTGAATGATTACGAGACAAACGATTTCCGCCGTTCAAATATGCTCGTAGCCTGCGCGTTGGATTACTGCATGCTTGACGAGATTCAGAAGATGGATGTGTTGGGTGTTGTACGTCAGCACTTGCTCACTCCACGCGGAATCCGTTCGCTCTCACCACGTAACCCATTCTACCAGCCATCATACGCTGAGGATCAGCGTTCAGAGGATTTGGCAAGCCGCAATGGCGCAATCTGGGTATGGCCTCTGATGTTCTACGTGAAGGCATGTTATGCTATCGCAGGCGAGCGTTTCTTGCCTGAGGCTGAGGAGATCTTGGCTGCCTTCGATGAGGAGATCCAGACTGCATGTATCGGCTCAGTGAGCGAGTGCTTCGAGGGAGATCCTCCATTCAAGGCTCACGGTTGTCTTTCACAGGCTACTTCGGTAGGCGGTTTGCTCTATATCAGCTCACTCAACGAGCAGTATAAGAAGAAGGTCTCAACAGCAAAGGCTAAGGCTACTAAGGCGGCCAAGGCAGCGAAGGTTGCAGAGGTTGAGACTGTAGCAGAGGAGCCAAAGAAAAAGTGCTGCAAGAAGTCAGCATCAAAGGCTGAGGAGTCGAAGGCTGTAGAGGCTGAGGCAGCTCCTAAAAGAAAGTGTGTACGCAAGAAGAAATAAATAAAAAGATAATAGGATGAGAGTATTAATGTTTGGCTGGGAGTTCCCACCTCATATTGCCGGCGGTTTGGGTACTGCATGTTACGGTATGACCCGAGGTTTGGCACGCAACGATGTGGAGGTTATCTTTGTGATGCCTCGTGCTTCGGGCGATGAGGATGAGCGTTTTGTGAAGGTTGTCAATGCTTCGGATATCGAGGCTCGCTATTGCGACTCTAATATCGCGGGTGCTGATGACATCATGCGCAAAATTTCGTTCATTCATATCGACTCGAATATGGTTCCATATATCTCTCCTGAGGAGTTTGCAACTTATCGTGAGAGCTACGAGCGTACAGGTAAGAAGTTTTGGGAGCGCGAGGGCGATAGCTGGACTCAGCGTTACACCTTCTCAGGTAAGTATGGTGCAAACCTTATGGAGGAGGTTGCTCGTTATGCTGTCGTTGCAGCTGAGGTTGCTCGTCAGTTGGAGGGTAAGTTTGATGTTATCCATGCGCATGACTGGTTGACATATTTTGCTGGTATTGCAGCAAAGCGTGTGTCGGGCAAGCCATTGGTCGTACATATGCACGCTACTTCGTTTGACCGTTCTTCGGGCGACAATATCGATACACGAGTATATGATATCGAGCGCGCAGGTATGGCGGCTGCCGATCGTGTGATTGCGGTGTCTAACCTTACACGTAACATCATCATCGAGAAGTATGGTATCCCTGCAGAGCGAGTTGTGACTGTTCACAATGCGGTACGTTTCTCAAGCAAGGAGACTGAGATTCCAGAGCGTGGTGTGGAGGATAAGATTGTGACATTCTTGGGCCGTATTACCTACCAGAAGGGTCCAGACTACTTTGTAGAGGCTGCGGCTAAGGTTCTAAAGCGTGTGCCTAATGTACGTTTTGTGATGGCGGGTTCGGGTGATATGATGAACCATGTTATCCGCCGTGTGGCTCGATTGGGTATTGCGGATCGTTTCCACTTCACAGGTTTCTTGAAGGGTGATGATGTGGATAAGATGTTCCAGCTCTCGGATGTATATATCATGCCTTCGGTTTCGGAGCCATTCGGTATCTCTCCGTTGGAGGCGATGCGTTCAAATGTGCCTGTAATTATCTCTAAGCAGAGTGGTGTTGCAGAGGTTTTGGACTACGCCGTAAAGGTTGATTATTGGGATGTTGATGCTATGGCTGATGCCATCTATGGATTTGTTAAGTATCCTGCATTGGCAAAGATGTTCTCTACCAAGGGTCTTGAGGAGGTTACAGGTTTGAAGTGGAATAACGCTGCAGCCAAGATCAAGGATGTGTATGAGGATGCAATGAATGATTGTGCAAAATAATAAAACGAAAAATAGAATATGAAAACAGTTAACTTGTATTTTCAGGTACACCAGCCATGGCGTTTGAAGGTATATCGTTTCTTCAACATCGGTAAGGATCATAACTATCTGGATGACTTTACTAACCGCGCCATCATGCAGAAGGTTGCTCGTCAGTGCTACCTGCCTATGAATGCTCTCTTGTTGAAGCTCATCAAGGAGAATAAGGGTGCTTTCAAGTGCTCATTCTCTATCACAGGTTCTGCCGTAGAGCAGTTCCGTGCATACTGTCCTGAGGTATTGGATTCTTTCCGTGCTTTGGCAGAGACAGGTTGTGTAGAGTTCTTGGCAGAGACATACTCACACTCTTTGGCATCACTCTCATCGAAGGAGGATTTTGTAGAGCAGGTGAAGCTCCACACCAAGATGATTAAGGATGAGTTTGGTAAGAAGCCAGTTGCTTTCCGCAACACAGAGCTTATCTATTCTGACCAGATCGGTGAGATGGTATCGGCATTGGGCTTTAAGACTATCTTGGCTGAGGGTGCTAAGCACATCATGGGTTGGAAGTCTCCTAACTACATCTATACTAATGCTATCGACAACCGCTTGAAGGTGTTGTTGCGTAACTATAAGCTCTCTGATGATATCGGTTTCCGCTTCTCTAATCAGGGTTGGGATCAGTATCCACTTACAGCTGAGAAGTATGCTCAGTGGGTTGCAGAGGACGCTGGTGAGGTTGTTAATATCTTTATGGATTACGAGACATTCGGTGAGCACCAGAAGGCTGATACAGGTATCTTCGATTTCATGAAGGCTTTGCCAAAGGCTATCCTTTCTCATGATTTGAAGTTTGCTACAGTTAGCGAGACTGCTAAGGTTTCACAGCCTGTAGGCGTTTTGCACTGTCCACACGCTATGTCTTGGGCTGACGAGGAGCGCGATGTTACTGCATGGTTGGGTAACGAGCTTCAGAACGAGGCTTTCGCTAAGCTCTATGGTCTAAAGGATAAGGTTAAGGCTTTGAAGAATGCAGATTTCGAGTATGTTTGGAACTTCATGCAGACTTCAGACCACTTCTACTATATGGCTACTAAGTGGCTTTCAGATGGTGATGTTCACTCATACTTCAATCCTTACGGATCATCTTATGAGGCCTTCATCAACTATATGAACGTGCTTGCAGACTTCGAGATCGAGGTTGAGAAGGCGTTGGCTGCTAAGAAGAGCCGCAAGAAGGAGATTGCATAAAGTCGGGGAATATCCTTTTTTGAGATAAATGGGAAACAGAGGTTGCTGCAACTTTTAGGTTGCGCAACCTTTGTTTTTTTTGTTTTTTATAAGTAGATTTGTAGGTAAACAAACCTATTAACCATGAATAGACGAGAATTCCTCACTTTGTGCGGTGGCTTGATGATGGCTACCGAGTTGAACGCTATGCCTAAGCTAACTGCTGATGGAGCAAACGCTGTAGATAAGAAATTTGATAATCTTAAACTTAACATTCGCCAGTTGAAGATTGATGTTGGTGCAACCAAGCCTTTCGGGGCTCTGCATGTCTCGGATTCGCACATGACACGTGCCGATGAACGTGATGGCGAGCGTAAGATGAATCTTGCGGCAGGACGTTATAAGGTTTTTCCTCTTGCAGAACACTATTTTGATTTGCAGATTCGCTATGCCTTGGCTAAGGGGCTAATGATGATTCATACGGGAGATATGATTGATTTTGTGAGCGAGAGAAATCATGCTTTCATACGTTCACAACTCAGAGTGGGGCAGTGGGTTGCCTCTACGGGTAATCATGAGTATTCGTTGTATGTGGGCGAGGCTAAAGAGGATGAAGCGTATAAGGCTCAAAGTAGAGATAAGTTGCAGAAGGCCTATGGCGATGTGTGCAATGTGACTTTTGATTCTAAGGTTATTAATGGTGTGAACTTCGTCTCGGTGGATGATGTCTATTATAATTTCACACGCGAGCAGCTGGAACTTTTCAAACGCGAGGTTAAGAAGGACTTGCCTATCGTGATGCTTTGTCATGTGCCGCTCTATACGCCTGAGCATTGCGAAGCAAATCTAAAGTCCAACGGTGGTCGTTGTGCCTATGTGACGGGTGCTCCGTTGGAGATGACCTCTAAATATGAGCAAAATCCATC
>JAFOZN010000190.1 GCA_017391185.1 Alistipes sp.
CGTACGTTTCACATCGAGACCCATAGTACGAGCATAAGCCTCGCCCAAAAGGAGAAGATTCATCGGTTTGATCACCGAAACAGCCAAGACCAAACCCACAAAGACCGCCCCCAAAAGCAACCACAGTTGTTCCGCCGTAACATCACCCAACGAGCCCATAGTCCAGACAACAAAACTCTTCAAGGCCTCCTCGTGGCTCAGATATTGGAGGATCTGCACCACAGCACTCACAGCAGAGCCTATCATCATACCCAAGATGAGAATCACCATCACATCCTTGATGCGTCTGCTCACAACGCCCACCATAGCCAAGACCGCCGCAGAGCCTATCCACGCAGCACCAGCCACGCCAAACGATGATAGGATATGTGAGCCGCCCACGCCCAAAAGCGGAGCTCCCAAGATAAATAGTGCCACACCAAGACTTGCGCCCGAACTCACTCCCAGAACATAAGGTCCAGCCAACGGATTGCGAAACAGAGTCTGCATCTGCAAACCACTCACCGACAAAGCCGCACCTGCCAAGATAGCAACCACAGCCTTCATCAGGCGTATATCGACCACAATCTTGCGCGTCATCGGATCGCACTCCCCACCCATCAATGCCGCCACGACACTCTGCGCAGAGATCCCCACCGAGCCGACCATCATATCCACCACAAAAAGCAGTATGATCAGCACCGCAAGCGCGAAAAAAAGTATGGTAGTTCGACCTCTCATCTTACTTTAGTTGTTTATAATAATAGAGTTCATATTCGGGCAAAAGCTCAGGATGAAATATTTTACACAGATCCATCAACACTATATCGGGACGCACCACGCCTGACTCCCAAAAATCAGATCCGCCACCTGCGGTAGCTCGCTTCGTATTATTATAGACCTCACCCTTGCTTACAGCCTCGACATCGCTAAACTTAGGATTCTGAGCCACCAACTCCTCGATAGAGCCACAAGCTCCAACATTGAGCCACAGATCACTATTGTGAGCATATACCAACGCCTGCTCCAAATCTATCGGCTGAGAACTATTGCTTTGGCTATCTATGGTATGAGTCTTACCACCCGCATCCTCTATCAGACGCACCATATAACTCTTCTGGGCTGGTATCACCCACGCATCGCGATACGGAGTGTTAAGCATCACCATAGGCCGCTTCTCGCCAACCCGCTCTCCGATTAGACTCCTCACCTCGCTGTATTTTTGCTCAATCTTAGAGAACTCCTCCTCAGCCCTCTCTCTACATCCCACAATCTCGCCCAGAGCCACCATCCACTCGGCCTTACCCAACGGCGAAGATTCGACATATTCACCGATATAGGCATATGGAATTTTCAACTCTCGTAGCTTGTTTTCGATATTATTAGAGGCACTGATACCATACAACAAGACAATATCTGGCTCAAGCGATAGCAGTAGCTCATAATTGGTATTACCATCATAACCCACATCGCCTACCTTGTCTCGATTGGAGAGCACCCACTCATTGGAGATAAAATCTGCACCCGACACCCCAACAAGCATCTGCTCGCAACCCATCTGCGAAAGCATAGCCACATAGCTCGATGACATACATATCACTCTGCGGGCCTCACGCTCGATACGCTGGATGCCATCCTGACTGAGGCCACGATACACCCCGCGCGGATCAATTAGCAGACGTTGCTCTACACCATCTGCACCCTGCCACGGATTACGCACCGAAATCAGCGTAGCTCCACTCGACTCGCAATATCTGATATCAAAACCCTCGGCATACTTGGGTTGATATACCACCTCAGAGAAGGCAGTCGCATCAAAGTTCCTACCCCCTGCACAACTACCCAAAACGAGCAGACTACATATATATATAATTATCTTCTGCATATATCTTGATGAATCTTCTGCACCAGAGCCTTACCATTACGGAGAAACTCCTCCTGAGTAAATGAATCGCAATCCTTCTCCATAATCTTCTCTCCAGTACAATCATATAGCAAATATCCCTTTTCGGAAATCACGCCAAAACCATTATTGAAGCTCCAAAAGCCAAATTTCGGCTCTTCTTGGCTGAAAATATCTCGGCTGAAGACGAACTCCTCGGCCGACAAATCCATCTGACTGAGCAAAGTCGTAGCAAGATCTGCCTGCGAAGCAAATCTATCCACCCTCATACTCTCCTTTACAGCTCCGCCACACCAAACCATAGGGATACGCTGACGCTTAGGTGTGCCGATGGCAACATCTGCAGGATAACTGATGCCATGATCCGCCACCAAGACAACGAGCAGATTCTCCCACGCTTCAGAGTCGCGCCACTTCTCAATCATACGCCCAACCTGCTCATCGGTAAAAGCTGTTGAGTTTAGTATCTTATCCTCAAAAGCCGAATAGGGCACCTCGAAAGGCTCGTGTGAAGAGAGCGTAAGAAGCGATGCGAAGAATGGCTCTTTCTGCTTGGCAAGCTCCAAGACTTGGTCGGCAAAGAGTTCACATACAACATCATCGGCATAACCCCACTTGGAGGTCGGAGCATCCAACTTCATATCATCCTGATCTACAATCTGCTGAATTCCCGTACCGTAGAGATAGGAACTTGTATTTGTGAAGTTGGCATCTCCACCATACATAAAACTGGTTGCGTATCCAGCCTCAGCCAATCGTCCCGCGATAGATGGCAGAGTATGGGCTTTCTGAGGATACTTCATGACCGAGACAACGGGATGGGCTGGATAGCCACTCAAAGTAGCGACTGTGCCTCGATCTGTGCGGAACGAATTTGCATATAAATTTTCGAAACTTATACCCTCTCTCTTCAATCGATTAAGATATGGTGTAACCTCTCGCCCCTGAACAACAAGATCTGTCGTAGCGCGTCCGAAACTCTCCAAAAGAATCAGCACAACATTAGGTCTGAGGCTCTTCAAGACCGATTCTGTAACTCCTTTTTCGCCGCCCCTGAGCTCCTCAAAAATCTGATCACACTCCTGCTCCGAAAAGTATTGGTAATCACTTCGCTTAAGGTCAGAGCGAGCCGCCGAGGAGAGGAATGAAAATATGGGATTGGTGGCGGCTTGATTCAAAAACATATTCTCGCTGAAATATACCTTGCTCACATTGGCTGGAGCAGGGCTCACACCGCCTCGGATAGCCAAAAAGAGTAATCCACCCAAAAGTAACATCGAAAAACTTTGACCAACCTTAGGCAAAAGCTTTTTCTTCTCTACACGATATATTCTAAGCACAAAGGTTAACCCTACAACCATCAATGCCAAATATCCTACGAACAACACAACAGCAGGGAATATATCACTCCACGTAACGCTCGCCATAGCCTCCTTGGGCGATGCGAGGTACTGCAAAATGGTGCTATCAAGACGAAAATCCCAATATCTGAAAAGCCCCATATCCACAGCGACCAACAGCGACACCATGATTGACACTACCCAGATATAACAGCGCATAACTCTACGGTAAAGCCTTTCAGAAAGCGGAATCCACACCGACAAAAACGCCACAAGCCATGGGATAACACTCAGATATCCAGCCACAGTGGAATCAAGATATAACCCATGCAACGAGACATTGAAAAGCTCACTTAACGAAAACTCTGCCGAACGCGAGGCGTACCACAACAAAAAGATAGGCTTCTGTAGAGCCATCAACACCACAGAGACCATATATACTGCCACCACCGAGAGTATCTTCCTCATAAAATATAGTTTTAGCATGACAAAGGTAGTGAAAAAAGTGAGGAAAATTTTGTTTTCGAGAAAAAGTTTGTATCTTTGCACCGCTAAAAAAGCACATTAACACTTAATTAAAAATTAGTTATGAACAATTACGAAACCGTTTTCATTGTCACTCCCGTCCTTTCAGACGCACAGGTAAAGGAGGTTGCTGACAAATTCCAGGGCATCATCACCGAGAACGGCGGTCAGATCGTGAATGTGGAGAACTGGGGCCTCAAGAAGCTCGCATATCCTATTCAGAAGAAGACTACCGGTTTCTACTTCCTCGTTGAGTTCGAGGCAGAGGGTGCATTCATCGACAAGCTCGAGACTGCTTATCGCCGTGACGAGCGTATCATTCGTTTCTTAACTTTCAAGCAGGACAAGTTCGCTGTAGAGTACTCTGCAAAGCGTCGTGCAAAGCTTGCTAACAAATCACAGGAGGAGTAAACTATGGCACAGGAGAATGTAAAGGGCGGTGAGATTCGCTATTTGAATCCCGTATCAGTAGATGTAAAGAAGAAGAAGTACTGCCGTTTCAAGAAGCTCGGTATTAAGTACGTAGATTATAAGGATGGTGAGTTCTTGAAGAAGTTCCTCAACGAGCAGGGTAAGATTTTGCCACGCCGTCTCACAGGTACTTCACAGAAGTTCCAGAAGAAGGTAGCTCAGGCTGTTAAGCGTGCACGTCACCTTGCAATTTTGCCATTCGTAACCGATTGTATGAAATAATTAATGAGGAGGAGAGCAATATGGAAGTAATTCTTATCAAAGACGTAGAGAACTTGGGTTATGCTAACGAGATCGTTAACGTGAAGCCAGGTTATGCAAATAACTACTTGATTCCTCAGGGTTTCGCTAAGGCTGCTACTGCATCTGCTAAGAAGGTGTTGGCTGAGAACCTCCGCCAGCGCGCTCACAAGGATGCTAAGATTTTGGCTGACGCTCAGGCTTTGGCAGAGAAGATCGCTAACTTGCCTTTGACTATCACAGTTAAGGCTGAGGAGGGTAAGATCTTTGGTGCTGTAACTTCAGCTGACGTTGCTGAGGCTTTGGCTGCTAAGGAGATCGTTGTAGATCGTAAGGCTATCGCAGTTGACTCTATCAAGACTGTTGGTGAGTACACTGCCACTGTTAAGCTTCACCGCGAGGTTAAGGCTACAGTAGCTTTGTCAGTTGTAGCTGAGGAGTAATTTTTGCAGAAAACTCTTTTTAAAGAGATCAGATAGACAGATTCCCTTTTGGGAATCTGTCTTTTTTTATGTAATTTTGTAGAAACATAGATTTTTTACAATGAACGATAAAAAACGTACCGAGATTGCCGAATTGGGCGAGTTTGGTTTGATTGATGAGTTGACCAAGGGCTTTGAGCCACAAAACAAGAGAACACTCCGAGGCGTAGGAGATGATGCAGCTGTGATTGCCGCAGGGCGTGACGATGCAATAGTGATCTCGACAGATAGTCTGTTGGAGGGTGTAGATTTCGACCTCACATATTTCCCACTCAAACATCTGGGTTATAAGGCTGTGACGGTGGGTGTAAGCGACATCTTGGCGATGAACGCCACACCTGAGCAGATTATGATCTCGTTGGGAGTATCCTCAAAGTTGCCCGTAGAGGCGTTGAAGGATCTCTACGAGGGTATAGAGTTTGCCTGCAAGGAGATGGAGGTGGATTTGGTAGGTGGCGACACTTCGGCCTCGATGACAGGGCTTGTGATCAACATCACCACCATTGGTCGCGCAAAGCGCAAAGCGATAAGTTACCGCAGCGGTGCGCAGCTAAACGACCTGATCTGCATTACAGGCGATTTGGGCTCAGCATATATGGGACTCAGCTTGTTGGAGCGCGAGAAGCGTGTTCTGCGCGATATAGCCAACCCTGAGCCTAAGTTTGAGGGTTATGAATACTTGTTGCAGAGCTACCTGAAACCTCGTGCACGCAAGGATATCATAGAGATGTTGGCCGAGGAGGGCATCGTACCTACCTCGATGATTGATATATCGGATGGCTTGGCAAGCGAGGTGTTGCAGATATGTAAGGCATCGAAGTGTGGCGCACGCATATATCTGAATCGTATCCCTATCGCCAAGCAGACCTCTACTTTGGCCGAAGAGATGCACACCGATCCTGTAATTGCGGCTTTGAACGGCGGAAATGATTATGAACTCATGTTCACCGTACCGCTTGAGATGCAGGAGAAGGTAATGCGCCTTGGCGTAATAGATGTCATAGGTCATATCACCAAGGAGTCAACAGGAGCATATCTCGTGACACCCGATGGCAGCGACATCAAACTCAGAGCTCAAGGTTTTAAAGAGGAGTAGAGATGAACAAGACATTTAGAAAGACATTAGTCGTAATAGGTACCATAGCGATCTTCGTAGCACTAAAGTTTGCCGCGCAGGAGTATTGGAAATACATCAACACTCCGTTCTTCCAGACGCGCGGTGTAGTACTATTTTGGGATGACGTCAATAAACCCGAAAAGCTGGATTGGATCAAGCTCTGCAAAGATGCCAATCTCAATACCATCAGCGTCTACGCCCATGACAACGTGCGTCAGCAGGAGGATTACAAGTCATTCCTTGAGCGTTGTAAGGCCGAAGGACTCCACATCGACTATGAGGAGCATGCTATCTCTATACTTTTGCCTCGCACACACTTTGCCGAGCACCCAGAATGGTTCCGTATGGATGAAAACGGAGTGCGTGTAGCAGATGCCAACTGCTGTCCATCATCGGAGGAGGCGTTGGAAGTGATAGCCAAGAATGCCAAAAAGGTGGCAAAATTGCGCCAACCGACTAATCACAAACACTTCTTCTGGTTGGATGATGGCAGACCTGTATGCCAATGCGATAAGTGCAAGGAGCTAAGCCCAAGCGATCAGGCACTCATCATTGAGAATCGCATCATCAAAGCCCTGCGCGAGGAGGATCCAGAGGCAATGCTTGCACATCTTTGCTACGACAATACACTTCAAGCTCCAACTAAAATCAAAGCCGAGGAGGGTGTTTTCTTGCAATTCGCACCATTCTATCGCAGTTGGGATCATCCGCTCTCGGAGCGTGAAGCTCAGCGCGATGGGCAGAAGTTAACGCATGGCGACTATTTGGATGCTTTGGCGGCTAATCTCAAGGTATTCCCCAAAGAGACGGCTCAGGTTTTGGAGTATTGGATGGATGTTTCGCTTTTCAGCGGTTGGAGCAGACCTCAAAAGCGTCTGAAGTGGAACAGAGAGGTATTTTTGAAGGATTTGGAAACATATGCCAGCTTCGGCATTCACCATATAATGAGTTATGCAGCCTTTATAGATGCTGACTATATGGAGATGTTCGGCGATGTTAGTTTTGTGGGAGAGTATGGATCAGGACTCCATAAATATAGAGAGTATTAACTAACATATAGATTTATCTAATAAAGAAGAAGCTATGAAAAAGTTTTTAGGATTTTTGTTTTCGATGTTGCTTTTGTGCTCTGTCGCAATTGCCGCACCAAAGAGCTACACACTCTCCTCGCCAGATGCTTCACTTCGCATCGAGGTAAAGCTTGCCGATGGTATCAGCTATTCGGTTTATTCGGGCGAGAATCTCATTTTGAAGGATTGCTCTTTGTCGCTTCAACTCGCTGACGAGACTTTGGGTATCGCACCTAAGGTAAAGAAGGCCAAGACTTCGACTATCGATGAGACCGTAAAGCGTGAGGTTGCCATCAAAAATGCAGAGGTACGCAACCACTGCAACGTACTCTCGCTCACTATGGTAGGTGACTATGGCGTAGAGTTCAGAGCCTACAACGAGGGAGTTGCTTACCGCTTCATACTCAACAAGAAGTCTGAGCAGGTAGAGGTGATGAACGAGGAGTTCAAGATCAACTTCCCAGACTCATACAACGCTCACATCTCTAAGACTCGCGGATTCTACACCTCTTATGAGAATCGCTACTCTCACCTCAAGACTGCAGAGTATAGAGCCGATGATGAGATGACCTACTTCCCAATCCTTTTGGAGGCTACAACAGGCGAGAAGATCCTCATCTCGGAGGCTAACTTGATGGACTACCCTGCAATGTTCCTCCGCAGCACAGGCCAGAACGGTATGGTATCTACATTCCCTAAGTGTCCATTGGAGGCAGAGGATAATGGCGATCGCAGCCAGCGAATCCTCAAGGAGGCTGATTATATTGCCAAAACTTCGGGCACACGCACTTTGCCATGGCGTATGTTCGTGATTGCTAAAGAGGATAAGGGACTCATCGAGCAGGAGATGGTATTTAACCTATCGGATCCTAACGAGATTGGCGACAGTAGTTGGATTCGCCCTGGTAAGGTGGCTTGGGATTGGTGGAATCACTGGCAGATTTGGGGTGTTGACTTCCGCGCCGGAATCAACTTCGAGTCATACAAATATATCATCGACTTCGCATCGAAGTATGGTATCGAGTATATTATCATGGATGAGGGTTGGGCTCGCAACACACGCGATCCATTCAACAGCAACCCTGATATCAACCTCCCAGAGTTGATTAAGTATGGCAAGAGCAAGAACGTAGATATCATCTTGTGGCTCACATGGCTCACTACAGAGAAGAATTTCTCACTCTTCGAGAAGTTTGCCGAGTGGGGCATCGCTGGTGTCAAGGTTGACTTCATGGATCGTAGCGATCAGTGGATGGTGAATTTCTACGAGCGCGTGGCTAAGGAGGCCGCTAAACATAAGTTGATGGTTGACTTCCACGGTTCGTTCAAGCCTGCAGGTTTGGAGCGCCGCTACCCTAACGTAATCTCTTACGAGGGTGTGCTGGGCTTGGAGCAGGGAGGAAATTGCAAGCCTGAGAACTCTATCTATTTGCCATTTATGCGTAATGCGGTAGGTCCAATGGACTTCACTCCAGGTTCAATGTTCTCGGCTCAGCCAAACGACAACCGTTCGACATTCTCTAACGCTATGGGTACAGGTACACGCGCTTATCAGATGGCTCTTTACGTAGTATTTGAAAGTGGCGTTCAGATGTTGGCAGATACCCCTACACGTTACCTTCAGGAGCATGAGTGTACAGAGTATATCGCGTCTGTGCCTACTATCTGGGATGAGACTAAGGTTCTCTCGGCTAAGGTGGGCGAGCATATCGTAGTGGCACGCCGCAGTGGCGAGAAGTGGTTTGTGGGTGCTATCACAAATCAGCATGGCCGCGAGGTGAAGGTTAACCTCGACTTCCTCAAGGATGGTAAGCATAAGCTCACTTCATTCGAGGATGGTATCAACGCAGACCGTCAGGCTATGGATTACAAGAAGCGCACTTCGGAGGTTGACTCTCAGAGCTCAATCACCATCAAGATGGTACGCAACGGTGGTTGGTGCGGTGTAATCGAGTAGATTATTACCTCTAATAAAACGTGATTAGGTTGTCCCAAATGCGGGGCAACCTAATTTTTATGCCGTGAGCTAAGTCAATTTATCTAACGCTATAGCGCACCCCTAAAACAAAAAAAAGCTGTCACCCGAATGGGTAACAGCTTCAATCTGCATCAAATGCTATCTCATTAGAGAGAATTTACATGCAAAGCCAAAGAGCTCTTAAGGTTAGCTGCCTTGTTCTTGTGAACGATGTTGTGCTTAGCCAACTTATCCAACATAGATGATACCTTTGGAAGCAAAGCCTCTGCAGCTGCCTTCTCTGTTGTGTTACGCAATGCGCGAACTGCGTTACGAGTTGTCTTGTGATAAAGACGGTTGTGAGCACGCTTTGTAGCTGTCTGACGAATTCTCTTCTTTGATGACTTGTGATTTGCCATGATACTTTAAATTTTTATTCTTTTACTTTTTATGTTTTCCTTTTCTTTTGACTCAGTCCCTCCGACCTTGTCTTGTTGCTTGCTTAGGCTAAAACCAAAGCCTCAACCCTCTTTGCTGTGAGATCTCCCGACCCCAATAGACACCACGTAGGTATCCTAATGTTATTCACCCTGTCAAGTAACACTCATCCTAAGCACCCTACCTGAGTCTTCACTCCCGAAAACCTACTTCAGCAAGCCTATTAACATAAGTGCCACCAGTCGTAGCCCATAGGGAAGTCGAATCCCTCTTTCAAGAATGAAAATCTTGCGTCCTAACCGATAGACGAATGGGCCTTACCGCTATCGTGC
>JAFOZN010000191.1 GCA_017391185.1 Alistipes sp.
CCACGACTTAGCCCCACACGTGCCGCAACACGGAAAACGTGGGTATCTACGGGCATCACCTCTTTTTGCCAGATGACAGCACCCACGACATTGGCTGTCTTGCGCCCCACACCGGGCAGGCGTTGCAAATCTTTGATATCACTCGGCACTTCACCCCCAAACTCCTCCATCAGCATACGAGCCATAGCAGCAAGGTGCTTGGCTTTATTGTTGGGGTATGATATACTCCTAATATATGGAAAAATCTCCTCGACCGAGGCCTGCGCCATGCTCTGTGCATCGGGGAAGGCCTTAAAAAGCGCGGGAGTAGTGAGATTGACACGCTTGTCGGTACATTGCGCCGAGAGTATCACCGCCACCAACAATTCAAAAGGCGAGGAGTAGTTGAGCTCGCTCTCGGCCACAGGCATCGACTGCTGGAAATACTCTATGACGGCTTGATATCTATCTTTGGTTCTCATGGTTTTGTAGTTTTTTTTATGTTTTTAGATCATTCCACTGCTGGCTTGACGTCTGTTTTATAAATTTGCCCACGCTCAGCACAAGCAAAATAGATCTGACTTCTGCGCTCGCCTAATCGCAATTTTTAATTTTTAATTCTCTTCAAGCCATTTTTCACTATCAACCCATAGCCTGCCAGATTAAACAGCAGAGATGGAGTACGTCTTACATCTCGCCACCAACGGCAAATATACTCCTTTATGGAGCCTTCGCGCGAAAGAACCCACAGGGCAACTTCCATCCTACGTCTAAGGAGTCTTTTAGCCTGAGAATTAGCCCCATAGCGAGAATCCATCCACAGCGAAATATCCATCAACGAATCACAAAAGGCTATCTTGCGTCTATAGTCCCGACTTTGGCTGACGCTCTCACGTAGGAGTCTGTGCGCTGCCGTCTGCTCCTCCAAACAGACAACACCCGCCTGCGAAGAGAACCAGATCCACATCGGTGCATCATCGGTGAGCCACTCAGGATGCTCTTCGGGGCGCACCTCCTGGTAGTAACGAAGCATCAAATCGCGCCGAGCCAGAGCCGTACAATTCTCTACCGTATTGTTAAAGAGCAGATCCTCCATCTGAGTATGCATCCTCCCCACAGGGTAGCTCCACTCTCGGCCCTTAGCCTCGACAAAGCGCAAGGAGCGAGTACAACACAACCCACACTCAGGATTCTGCTCCAAAGCCTCGACCTGCAAGCGTAATTTATCCACCGAAAGGAAGTAATCATCGCCATCGCAGAAGGCAATATATTTGCCCCGCGAGGACTCCACCACTCGGCGATAATTTGCTCGCATACCCACATTTTCAGGCGAGGTAATGACTCTTATCGAATCGGGGTAACGAGCCTCGTAGGAGCGACAAATCTCCAATGTAGAGTCCGAGCTACAATCCTCACCCAAGACGATCTCCACCCCGAAATCACACTCTTGTGCAAGGATACTATCCAAACACTGAGCAATGTAGGGTGCATGGTTATAGGCGGTAACACAGACCGAAACAAGTGGCTCAGTCGTAGCACTCAAAGAAGAGAAATAATCCGCCATAACACTTAACTTTCAAGAGTTTACAACTTCTCCAACTTGGCAAATTTCGCCAAAAGAGTCTTCTCACCATAAGAGCCGAAATCGACCACCACCTTATGATCCGTAGCTAATGGCTCGATACGCTGAATCACACCCACTCCGAATTTAGGATGCTCTACCCTATCACCAATCTGATATGGGCAAGAGGTCACAGCCCCTGCACCCGCCACCGATGGAGTGATGCGGCGCATACCCTCTACTGAGCGAGGTTGCTGAATAGGTGCTACAATCTTAGGATCGGGTGCCACCTTAACGCCCGACTTAACTCCACCTCTTGCAGCCTGCGCACCAGCCTCGGCACGCTTCTGCTGGAAACGATAATCAAATCTCTGGCGCAGAGCCTCGACAGCAGTCTGACCATTGCGGCGCTCGGTAGCTGACGCCTGCGAGAAGTTACCCATACGCCCCGTAAGTGAGCCCTGAGAAGAAGCTCCCGACTTAGGCGAAAGATCCTCATCGCACTCTACATATTTGGGATCAATCTCGCTCAGGAAGCGGCTTGGTGAAGAGAACTCCATATTACCCCACTTATAGCGCATATCGCAATAGGTAATCATAGCCTCACTCTTGGCACGAGTCAGAGCCACATAGAACAATCTGCGCTCCTCCTCCACACCGTCAACCGACTCCAAAGCTCGCTGCGAAGGGAAGAGATTCTCCTCACAACCAGCTATATAGACATATTTATACTCCAAGCCCTTGGCCGAATGGACAGTCATCAGCGTAACTCTATCATCAGCCCCCTCGTCATCGTTATCCATATCGGTCATCAACATCACGCTCTGCAACCACTCCTCGATTGTCGGCTGCTCAGACTCCTCACGCTCGCCGTTGCGAATCTCGGCCTCGCGCTGCTCACGGAAGAGCTGCATGGAGTTTAGGAGCTCCTCGATATTATCTATCGCACTCTGCGATTCGGGGGTATTCTCCTGACGATAAATCTGCAAAATACCACTTCGTGAGGCAAGCTCCAGACCAAAATCATATAATGACTTAGACTCTCTTGCCTGAGCCAACTCGCGTATCAGATTTACGAACTCTGTCACCTTGCGGGCAATAGTCTTCTGCACAGGATCACCGAGCGTAGCTGCCTCGGCAACCAATGCATCGACAGCCTCCCACATAGATTGGTTACGACTACGGGCCAACTCCTCGATACGGCTCACGGTGGTATCTCCAATACCTCTGGCGGGGTAGTTTACCACACGCTTAAAGGCCTCATAATCCTTGGGGTTAATCACCAGACGGATATATGCCATCACCTCCTTGATCTCCTTGTGGTCGTAGAACGAGCTACCCTTATAGATGCGATATGGGATGGCATGACGGCGCAAAGACTGCTCCACCACCGCCGACTGGTTATTGGTGCGATACAAGACCACCACTTCATTCCAACTATCTTCG
>JAFOZN010000192.1 GCA_017391185.1 Alistipes sp.
GTAGAAGATGGGATGATGTTGCCAGCAGCAGCGCGGCCACCACGCCAGTCCTTCAAAGATGGACCATCAACAGTCTTCTGAGTTGCAGTTGTAGCGTGAACAGTTGTCATCAAACCGTCAGCGATACCCCAGTTGTCGTTCAAAACCTTAGCGATAGGAGCCAAGCAGTTTGTAGTACAAGAAGCGTTAGAAACGATAGTCTGACCAGCGTATGTGTTAGTGTTAACACCGCATACGAACATAGGAGTCTTATCCTTTGCAGGAGCTGACATAACTACGTACTTAGCACCAGCCTTGATGTGAGCCTCAGCCTTCTCAGCTGTAAGGAACAAACCTGTAGACTCTACTACGTACTCAGCCTCTACCTCATTCCACTTCAAATCCTCTGGATTGCGCTCAGCTGTTACACGGATAGCCTTACCATTTACGATCAAAAGGTTCTTCTCTGTATCGAAGTCGATAGTACCATCGAACTGACCGTGCATTGTGTCATACTTAAGCATGTAAGCCAAGTACTCTACTGGGCAAAGGTCGTTGATACCTACTACATCATACTTCTCAGTCTGTGTGCAAGCTGCACGGAATACCATACGGCCGATACGTCCGAAACCGTTGATACCAATCTTAATCTGTGACATAATTTGAATAGTGTTATTTGATTATAAAACTTCAGTTTCTTTTTATCACCGCAAAAATAGAGACTTTATATATATTACGCAAATTTAAGCCCTCAAAAAAGTGTATTTTTTCATCAAACTTAACAATTTGCTAACTCAAGCGTAGTGCTTTACTTGGTCTGCAAACTTTCCTAATGAAAAAAATCCGCCCCTATGATACTACTTACTTGCCATCTTGGCACGTTTTGCCATCGCCGAAGCAAATACAAAGTCATCCAACTCCTTGTTGCCTGTGTGGAGGATATCATCCTTCGAGCCTTCCCACCACTTGTTACCTTCGTAGATGAAAACGATCTTTTCACCAATCTCCATCACCGAGTTCATATCGTGAGTGTTGATGATGGTGGTGATGTTATACTCCTTGGTGATGTCGCTAATCAGGTTGTCAATCACAATTGAGGTCTGTGGGTCAAGACCTGAGTTTGGCTCATCGCAGAAGAGATAGCGCGGATTCAATACTATGGCACGCGCAATGGCGGCACGCTTTACCATACCTCCACTAAGCTCCGAAGGGTATAGCTTGTGTGCATTATCCAGATTCACACGCTTCAAGCAGAGATTCACTCTCTCCAACTTCTCCTCCTCCGACTGGTCGGTAAAGAGGTCGAGCGGCAATTTGACATTCTCGGCTACGGTAGATGCATCGAGCAGGGCACCTCCCTGAAAGATCATGCCCACATCTTTGCGGATAGCCTTGCGAGCCTTGAAATCGAGCTTCGAGAAGCAAATATCATCATAATATATCGCTCCCTCATCCACATCATGCAGGCCGACCAAACTCTTGAGCAATACGGTCTTACCCGATCCGCTTCGGCCGATAATCAGGTTGGTCTGACCTGTGCCGAACTCTACCGAAATATCCTTGAGTACGGTGCGTCCTTCGAAGGACTTGATAACGTTTTCAGCCTTGATCATGTGCGCAAAAGTTGAGTTAATACCAAGTTACATATCATAATCACCACCGAGCTTACCACTACGGCTTTGGTCGAAGCTTTACCTACCTCCAAAGAGTTACCTTTGGCGTAGTAGCCGCAGTAAGCCGATATGCTTGTAATGAAGAAGGCGAAGAATACCATCTTGGTTACTGCATAGCTTACCTCGCTCATGTAGAAACAATACTTCAATCCGTCAATGTACTCCATCGGATTCATGATTCCAGTCATGACTGCGATTCCATAACCTCCCGCCACGCCAATGAGCATCGAGAAGATGGCCAAAAATGGGAAGAAAAATACCGTAGCCACGATCTTGGGCAGAATCAAATATGAAGCGGAGTTTACACCCATAACCTCCAGAGCATCAATCTGCTCGGTGATGCGCATTGTACCTATCTCGGAGGCGATATTTGAGCCGACCTTACCTGCCAAAATCAGAGCTACCACCGTAGATGAGAACTCCAGAATCATCACCTCTCGCGTGGCGTAACCAATCATAAATTGCGGAATGAATGGCGACTCCAGCGTGATGGCCATCTGCAGGGTTACGGCAGAGCCGATGAAGATGGAGATGATAGCCGTCAGACCTATCGAATTCAAGCCCAACGCCTCCATCTCATACATGATACGCTCGCGGTAGATTCGCATCTTTTCGGGGCGCGAAAATACCTTCTGCATCAGCAGCGTATATTTTCCCAATGATTCTATAATCGAAAGCATCTTTTTTTGTCTGTTTTGTATAATGTATTAAAATACGTGAGCAAAGTTAGCTATCAGAAACTGAAAAACCAAAAAAGAGCGAAATTTGTCCCCATATTTAACAACAATTATCCCCTTGAGCATATTTGCCCAAAGGGATAATCTGAGGAAATTAGGTTGTTTTTAATCGTAAAATACTTTCCCGCCATCTTCACCAAACCAGATATAGGTTCTTTTGCCTTCAGTGATTGAAAATCCCGCCTTATAGAAGCCAAACTCAACATAGTAGTTGCCTGGTATTAAATCAAACGACATTGGAGCAACTGCAC
>JAFOZN010000019.1 GCA_017391185.1 Alistipes sp.
ATGGTCTTTTTTTAATTTACGCATTGAAAAAACAGATAGATTTCTATAATCTGCACTATATTTTAATACATTAGGACGAAGTTTTTTTAGATTTTCCTTGATAGGTATGATTACGCATATTCCACAGATGGCTGAAGAGGTGGTCGGTACATGATGCAGGTCGTGATGATCGCGCAGCCTGCATAGCAAAACCGCTGAGCATCAAACCCTCGACAAATGGAGCAATAGCCTCAGGCTTGAGAGCTGCCACACCCTCAGGGTCAGACAATGCAGCCTTCAGACCATCTTGCGAGATATGCCAAGCGGCATCGTGAATGGGCTCTGAGCCCACAAAATCGGCTATAATCCACTCTGCTCCAGCGGGGATCTTAGCCGCCAAATCGGCATAGCCTGCGGCAGTCATCTCCTTAGGAGCCTTAGCCATCACACCCACATCGGCCAAAATAGCCTTAGGAGCTGGGCAGGTGAAGGTCTGCTTCATGTTTTTATAGGTGATCGAAGCTCCAAAAGAAGAGTAGCCATCTACCGATGCAGCAGTCGCCACACACATATATGGGCGAGACTGATGATATGAGCAGAGCTTACACAAGTCATTGATCGTACCTGAGCCTACCGAAACAGGGATAGCATCGCTCTTAGCCAAACGCTCATCCAACTCCTCGATAAATTTCCACTCGGCATGAAGATGCGGATCGGTAAAGATATAAGGCTCCTCACACTCAACACCCGCCGACTGCAAATAACCATACACAGCCTCACCCGCAGCACGCCATGTATTCTCATCGGCCACGATCAAAGCTCTCTTTGCGGGAAACTGCTCCACAAACATCTGTGGTACGCGATCCAAAATATCTATTCCGATCTCCATAGCCGAAGTATCGGTGGCAGCCGCCAAAGCCGCTGCAATTTGTGGATTTTGATTCATAATTATGTCAATAAATTAAATTTGTATTTTCGGAGTACAAAAGTACAAAAAATCCGTTTAATTAAGTAACTTTTAACACTTAATTAAACGGATTTTGCTATTTTACATTACGTTCGATGTAAGAGGTATAATCCTTAATTACGGGAGTGTATTCTTCGTGTGCCATAAGTGGCGAAGAGATCAAAAAGTCGGCCGAAGAACGATTGATCGCCGTAGGGACATTGTAGAGTGTAGCTAAACGCAACAGCGCCTTGACATCCACATCATGAGGCTGAGCCGACATAGGATCCCAAAAAAAGATCAACATATCGATATCTCCAGCGGCAATCATGGCACCCAACTGCTGATCGCCACCAAGAGGGCCAGATTTAAGCATCGTAATATCAAAGCGGGAATTTGCAGTGTCCTTACTGCGGCGTGACATGAGGGTTTCGGCTACGATTCTACCTGTAGTACCGGTACATACCAAGCGATGCGATAGCAATTTCTCCCAATTCCATGCAACCCATTCAGCCAAATCACGCTTCATTGCATCGTGCGCAACCAAAGCGACTGTCAATCTTTTCTTTTCCATAATTTCATCCTAATTTATGAATCTCCGTATGAGATTCCGATTTATATTTCCTAATTATTCACACGGCAAATATAGCAAATTTTATTCACATTATCTTGTATGCAACAACCAAAAAAGTGCGCTCTTATGAAAGAAACGCACTTCTAAATCCAATCTGAGCTATCTCACCTTACGAATTAACTCTCCACCACGAATGATGGCAGCCTCGTTTTGTGGGAGATATGCCCAAGCTCTTTCGGGCAGCGACTTTTTCAAGCCCTCCATAACATTCGACATCTCGACAATTGGCCTTAGCTTAAGATATCCTCCCAGAATCATGGTATTGAACATCTTGGATTGGCCTGTGAGAGCGCACTCCGAAGCGGCATCTATGGAATAGACCTCGATATCGGTACGAGTCGGAGGGTTTACCACACCGTTGGTGTCATAGATCAAAACACCGCCCGTTTTAATCAGAGGCTCGAACTTATCCAACGACTGCTGATTAAGCACGATAGCCGTATCATACTCGTTAGCAATAGGCGAAGATATCTTACGATCCGAAAGAATCACCGTAACATTTGCCGTACCGCCACGCATCTCAGGGCCATAGGATGGCATCCACGACACCTCAAAATCCTGCATAACACCCGAATAAGCAAGAATCTTGCCCATAGACAAAACACCCTGACCACCAAAGCCTGCTATAATAATCGTCTCTTTCATAATCTACACTCTATTTAGGCAATGTTGATGACTTAATATCTCCAAGCGGATAGGCAGGAATGAGATTCTCCTCCATCCAACGATTAGCCTCAACGGGCGAAAGTTTCCAGCCACTACTGCACGCTGCGACAACCTCAACCATAGAATAACCATTACCCGCAAGCGAGTTCTCAAAAGCCTTACGGATAGCCTTCTTACATTTACGCACCGCAGCTGGCGTATGCACACTCTGGCGAGTAAGGTAGGTAGCTCCATCAAGATGAGCCAGCATATCGGCTATTTTATATGGAAAACCGTTCAATGCAGAGTCTCGACCACAAGGAGTCGTAGCACTTTTCATACCCAAAAGGGTAGTAGGCGACATCTGACCACCCGTCATACCATAGATGGCATTATTGATAAAGATTGTCACGATATTCTCACCTCGCGCCGCAGCATGGATAGTCTCGGCAGTACCAATGGCTGCCAAATCGCCATCGCCTTGGTAGGTAAATACCAGATTTTGAGGATAGAGACGCTTCACTGCAGTAGCAACAGCACAAGCTCTACCATGAGCTGCCTCAACCCAATCTACATCAATATATTTATACGCAAAAACAGAGCATCCCACGGGCGAAACTGCTACGGTATTTGACTCCAAGCACATCTCATCGATAACTTCCGCAACCAATTTATGTACCGTACCGTGACTACACCCTGGGCAATAGTGCATGGTAGTATCTGTGATAAGGCGTGGCTTATCATAGACCATATTCTCAGCTTTAATTATATCTTCTGCCATAACTCACTACTTGATTAGTTTAGACTTCAGTACCTCAAGCACCTCATCCGAATTAAACAAAATACCTCCCATACGGCCATAATACTCTACAGGAGCTGCACCATTGACCGCCAAACGAACATCATCGACCATCTGACCAGCATTAAGCTCTGCGGTGAGGAAACCCTTAACTCCTCGCTCAGCAAGAGCTGCAATAGCTTTCGATGGGAATGGATAGAGAGTAATAGGGCGCAAAAGGCCGAGTTTAATACCCTCGGCGCGAGCCATCTCAACGGTGGCCGAACAGATGCGTGCAGAAGAACCATAGGCTACGATGATATACTCCGCATCTTCGCACTCAATCTGCTCCCAACGTGGCTCAGCGGCCTCAATCTTACGATATTTAGCTTGCAGACGAAGATTCACCTCCTCCAACTCAGCAGAATCCATAAAGAGCGAAGTAGCCACATTACGCTCCTTGCGCTTACCCTTGCCGCAAGTAGCCCATGAGCCATATCGCTCGGCAATCTCCTCATCACTCAGACGAGGGCGCTGCTCCGAAAGAACAACCTTCTCCATCATCTGACCAATAGCTCCATCGGCCAAAATCATAGAAGGGGTACGATACTTAAACGCCAAGTCAAATCCCAATCCTACAAAATCATACATCTCCTGCACAGATGAAGGAGCAAGTACAATCAGATGATAATCGCCATGACCACCACCTTTACATGCTTGGTAATAGTCTCCTTGAGAGGGTTGAATAGTACCCAAGCCAGGACCACCACGCTGGCAATTTACAACCAAACATGGCAATTCACATGCTGCCAAATAGCTCAAGCCCTCACACATAAGGCTCACACCTGGGCTTGACGAAGAGGTCATAACGCGCTTTCCGGTAGCGGCTCCGCCATATACCATATTGATGGATGAGAGTTCTGATTCGGCCTGCAAAACGACCATACCCGTAGTCTCCCAAGGGCGAAGCTCCATCAGAGTCTCCATAACCTCAGATTGAGGAGTGATAGGGTAGCCAAAATAGCCATCACATCCATATCGGATAGCGGCATGGGCAATAACCTCGTTGCCCTTCATGAGTTTAACATCTTTAGCTGCCATAACTATTCTACCTTTTGACGATAAACAACAATACAACTATCAGGGCATATAATAGCACATGAGGCACACCCCGTGCATTTATCGGGCTGAGCCATCATAGCATAGTGATACCCTTTCCCATTAACTTTATCAGAGAGTGCCAACACATCACAGGGGCATGCCGAGATACATACCTCGCACCCCTTGCAACGCTCTTGGGCAACTACTATAGAGCCTTTAATCTTTGCCATAATATCAAGATATTGGTTAGTTTGGTTATGTAACAAATATAGTGATTTAAAATTTGATTTCAAATCTTCACGCAGAGTTTTTTCTCGAAAAGCCTTTTTATTATGGTTATTTGACAATTTGTCTGCAATCATAAAATCCAATTATGTGTTCAAAAAAAGAAATACTATAAAAAATCGGACAAAGGCTTGGCCTTGTATAGAAAAATTCGCCATATTTGTGCAAGTAATTTTTAACCCTTAAATTTATATATCATGAGGATCAAACCCATTTATGTCTTGGCCATGATACTCTGCTTATTAAGTTCATGCAGAAGTTCAAACCCTGAGTTCACATTCTATAACTATGAGCAGGAGATGCAAACCAAGCAACCATATAGGATAAAATACTCATTCATAAACATCACCAACGCCTACCCAAACTCAGCATTGGAGAAGATCGAGATGTCGAATCGCAAAGCATTTTTTGAGTTGGAGGGCGAGATACCAAGATTATTGGAGGAGTGCACAAAACTATCGTGTGAAAATTTCTGCAAAGAGTATAAATGCGACAAGGAGCGCATCGGAGATAGCATATATGAATTGAGCAAGAGATGTTC
>JAFOZN010000193.1 GCA_017391185.1 Alistipes sp.
AGATCGTTAAGACTCTCTGCATCACGCACATATAGGCTGAGTGTGCCCTCAAAAATACCATCGTGCGATTGGATATTGATATGTCGCATATTGATACTAAAGTCGTTGGTGACTACATTGGCCAAATCCACCAACAATCCCATGCGGTCGATACCTACAATCTCGATTGTAGCCAGCGAAGACTCAGTTTTGTATTGCGACCACTTGATCTCCTCTTTAACGATGCACTCGCCATGCTGTGACGCTAAGCGGTTAAGCTCATCACACGATGCTTTGTGTACTATGATTTGGTGGGTAATAGGATCTTTATATCCTACGACCTTATCTCCAGGTAGCGGATGACAACACTCTGCCACAGCGAGTTGCTCTTTTATATCGTGCTGAGGCTTGTTGTCTTTGTTGTTTGTCGAAATATCGTCATCTTCCGCATCCTCCTCTCTATCTTTGATGAAGAGTGTCCAGAATTTCAATATCTTGTTCTTCGAGTTGGTCTTGATAACCTTCTCTAAGTTGTCGAGCGAGACGATGCCTGCACCAATCTTGGTGTATAGCTCATCCTTGTTATTACAACCATACGCCCCTATCAGCTTGCGAATCACGCGGTTATTAGGCGTGAGGTTGAGCTTGGCGAGCTTCTCCTCAAGCATGTCCATACCACGTTGCAGATTGTGTTCCTGCTCACGCTTAAGGAAATTTTTGATTGCCTGCTTAGCTTTCGATGTAGAGACATATTCCAACCATTCTGCCTTAGGCTTTGCAGATTCCGAGGTGACAATCTCTACCTGATCACCGCTGCTTAGCGTGGTCGTTACAGGCATGATTTTATGGTTGATTTTTGCTCCGATGGCTTTGTTTCCGATCTTGGTATGTACATCGTAAGCAAAGTCTAAAGCTGTAGCTCCGTAAGGTAATCTACGAGCCTCGCCCTTAGGTGTAAATACCGCTATTTCAGAAGTATACAGCGATAACTTAAAGTTGTCCAAGAAGTCGATTGCGTTCTGCGTAGGACTCTCCAAGGCTGTACGAATCATCTTTAGCCACTTGTCGAATTCGTCCTCATCGTGAGAAATCGAAGCGTGCTTATACTTCCAATGTGCGGCAAAACCACGCTCAGCGATATCCTCCATACGCTGAGTACGAATCTGTACCTCTACCCAAATTCCGTCAGGACCCATTACCGTAGAGTGCAAAGCCTCATAGCCATTGGCCTTAGGAATGCTGATCCAATCACGTAGGCGGTCAGGTTTTGGGGTATAAATATCTGTGATAGATGAGTAAACTTGCCAACATTGGGTCTTCTCGGAAGGGAATTCCAAAGGCTGGAATACTATGCGGATGGCAAAGAGGTCGTATATCTCTGAGAATGGAATCTGCTTGCGTACCATCTTGGTCCAGATCGAATATACGCTCTTGATGCGTCCCGAAATCTCGTATTTGATGCCATTGCGGTCCAGAGCCTCGATAATCGGAGCATTAAACTTGCGGATATACTCCTCGCGAGCTGCCGAAGTCTCGTTTATTTGTCGTGTGATCTCCTCGTACTCCTTTGGGAATCTATACTTCATACAGAGATCCTCCAATTCGGTCTTGATGGCATATAATCCTAAACGGTATGCCAAAGGAGCGAAGAGGTAAATAGTCTCGCCCGTGATTTTAATTTGCTTATTCTGAGGCATAGCTCCCAGAGTACGCATATTATGCAGGCGATCGGCGATCTTGATAAGTATCACTCTCACATCGTCAGAGAGTGTGAGCAATACTTTGCGGAAATACTCCGCTTGTTTTGATGTATCGGTGTTGAATACACCCGACATCTTCGTCAATCCATCCACCATTGTGGCTATCTTGTGACCGAAGATATGCTCCATATCCTCCACCGTGTAGTCGGTATCTTCGACTACATCGTGTAACAATGCAGCCACCACCGACTTTACACCGAGGCCGATCTCATCGACCACTATCTGTGCTACTGCAATAGGATGCAGGAAGTAAGGCTCTCCCGAACGGCGCCTTACTCCCTGATGTGCCTCTTTTGCGAGGAAGAATGCTCTTTTGATGAAATTACGGTCTTCTTCGTTCTTGCAAATCTTCTTGCAAGATTCCATCAATTCATTCCATTTGATCTCTATAAGTTTCTCATCCTCTGCAGTGTAATTCATAAGCTACTCCTTTTTTGCGGTCATTGCTTCACGTAACTTTGTCTCGATCTCGTCACGCAACTCTTCGTTTGTCGAGAGCAACTCCTTTACCGAGTCGCGTCCCTGTCCGATCTTCTTCTCTCCATATGAGAACCATGATCCCGACTTCTTGATGATACCGAAATCTACTCCCAAATCGACAATCTCTCCGATCTTAGAGATACCCTCTCCGAACATGATATCAAACTCAGCACGCTTGAATGGAGGCGCAACCTTGTTCTTTACCACCTTTACCTTGGTGCGTGTACCCAACTGCTCCTCGCCATCCTTGATGACCGATGCACGGCGGATATCGATACGTACGCTGGCGTAGAATTTTAGGGCGTTACCACCTGTAGTGGTCTCTGGATTGCCATAAACTACACCGATTTTATCGCGAAGCTGATTGATGAAGATACATACAGTCTTAGTCTTAGAGATGCTTGCGGTGAGTTTTCTTAAGGCCTGAGACATCAATCTCGCCTGGAGTCCCATCTTCGAATCACCCATCTCGCCTTCGATCTCAGCCTTAGGTGTAAGAGCTGCTACCGAGTCGATAACGATGATATCGATTGCGCTTGAGCGAATCAAAGAGTCAGCAATCTCCAAAGCCTGCTCTCCGTTATCTGGCTGTGAAATCAAAAGATTATCTACATCGACACCTAATTTCTGAGCATAGAAACTGTCGAAAGCGTGCTCTGCATCGATAAAGGCTGCTATACCACCCGCCTTCTGAGCCTCTGCAATAGCGTGTATTGCGAGTGTAGTCTTACCTGATGACTCAGGGCCAAAGATCTCGATTACGCGACCTTTTGGGTAGCCTCCTACTCCCAGAGCTACGTCCAATGTGATTGAGCCAGTAGGGATTACGGGAACGTTTGTCACAGCCTCGCTGCTCATTCTCATAATAGAACCCTTACCGAAATCCTTCTCTATCTTATCCATCACCGCGCTCAATACCTTGAGCTTGTCGGGATTTACCTGTACTTTTTCTGCCATATCTATTTCTTGTCTAATTCGTTAATAATCTGCTGATAGTGTTCAGCTGTCTTTACTTTGTCGAAAATGTGTGTTATCACACCCTCTGCATCTATCAGGAATGTCTTACGCAACACTCCCATATATTTTCTGCCATACATCGACTTTTCGGCCCACACTCCAAATGCTTCGCATACCGAGTGGTCTGTGTCCGAAAGAAGTGTGAAGTTTAGCTCGTGCTTTGCACAGAAATTTTGGTGTGATTTCTCGCTATCGGGGCTTACACCCACGATTCGATAACCTCTCTCTGCCAATGCTGCTTTGCCATCACGTAGGCTCTTCGCCTCAAGAGTACAACCCGAAGTATTATCCTTTGGATAAAAGTATAGGACTGTAGGTTGTCCTTTCAGGTTTGCGAGCGAAAAGGTTTCACCTTTTTCGGTACGAGATGTAAAATCGGGAGCCAAATCCCCTACTTTCAGTGTTGCCATAAATTAGTTTTCTGTTAAAAAGCAATAATTACTCAAAGTTAATAACTTTTTTGTGAAAAATTGACAATTTGGAACGAAATTTTAAGCCTTCGAGTCGTTTTCTCTTTGCTTAACCCTATATTTTCACCCCATTTATGGGATTTTTTAGCCTTAATCCCACATCATTACGGTCTGTACCTGTTTGTTGAACTCCTCTTGTGAAGAGTTTAATCTGCGGGAGCATGATGGACAGCGTATCGGGGATTCGGTCTCTACATAACCTTCACAACCTACGCAACGTGGCATCATTCCAAAAGTCTGATCTTGACTAAAAGCAAACTCTGCGCCGCAATGTTTGCATTTGATCTTGTAAGCGATTCCCATAGTTTTTAAGTTTTTAGTTGTTTCTACTTTTTTTAGTCACGTCCGCCGAATATATATGATATAACTTCAGCCGAAATTCCGATAAAACATAAAATTGCAAATAACATTCTTCGAGTGGTTTTATTTGTTTCACGATACAAAGTAACCACCCGTTTGTGTCAAGTTGTGACACAAAGTAAAATTTTCTTAAAAATATGGGATTTTTCTGCTATTTTATGACCTTAGACCAATATTTTGAGACATAAGCGGCCAAATACTGCTCCAATTCAGGTGTGTTCACTATCTTGATGTCATCCATCAAACCGATGACAAAACGTGCCACGCCAGCATAACTTCTAACCTCTGTCTTTAAAAGCCAGCGATCCTTATCTATCTGAGTCAAATAGTTCTCCGAGAGGGGAAACTCCTCCAAAATCAAGTTGTGAGCCAAGATTCCGAGTTCTAATTCTATCTCTTTAGACTCTTTACCATTCATGCGGAATATATCAATCGGGGCCTTTTCGTGCTTGGATTGATATTGCCACTTTGTATTGAGTATTTCCACCGAGCTGATGCGAGAGAGTTTGAATAATTTGCAGGAGTTACTCTCTGTGTCATAACACCAAATTTGTACATAGTTGGTTGTAAAGCCAAATGGCTCTACAAGGCGATCCCTCACCTCTCCGCCGTGCGAAGAGCGATAGCCTATGAGCTTCACTTGACAATGCTCCTCGATGGCTTCTATTAGCGAGTGTACGTTGGTGGAGTTACTTCCTCTTACAATCGTATCGGCCAATATCTTATTATCGTAGACCGAGTAGAGTTTACGTTTGAGATTTTGCTTTAGTAGATTCGTATCGTCAATGTTTTCTATGGCGCGCTTTAAGATCACGGCCTCCTCCTCTGTGAAGTGTACCAACTGAGAAATATCCTTGAAGTGTGGCGAAGCCTTATCCAGACGTATATGGTTGCCACTCTTCTTGATTACAAAGCCAGCCTCACGGAATGTATCTATATATCGGTATATCGTGCGTCTTGACATATTTAGACGCTCGGCAATCTCATCTACCGTATATAATGTGTTTGCGGTGAGAATTTTCATCAGGCGCAACATGCGCTCTACCTTAGGCTGATCCATTGTTTTTCAAGTCGGTTTGTTTAGTACAAATATAGGAATAAAATCTCTGATAATTTTGTTATTATTGGGAAAATACCTATTTTTATGTGATGAAAATTATTAAAATAGACAATCATATTATGAAAAAATCATTGATTTACCTACTATCTACGCTCGCTTTTCTTGTGAGTTGTCAAGTAGAACCTGCACCTCCAGCTGAGTTGTTCGTGACTCAGACCACAGAGTCAATCCCCTATCGTATTCCCGCTATTGCGGCTGCTTCAAACGGCGATTTGATCGCTGTGGTGGATTATCGCCATAGTCGTAGTGATATAGGTATGGCCCCCAATGGTCGTATTGATCTCCACGCGCGTATTAGTCGAGATAATGGTAATACTTGGGGTGAGATTTTCCCTATTGTAGAGGGTAAAGGTGCTGCATCGGAGGATTTTATGCACGTAGGTTTTGGTGATCCATGTATTGTGGCCGATAGAGAGAGTGCTAAGGTTTTGGTGGTGAGTTGTGGAGGAAATGTCTCGTTCCCACGCGGAACACGTGAAAATCACCAAAATATCGCATGCTTCTATAGCGAAGACTATGGTAAAACATGGTCTGAGCCAGTGGATATTGCCGAGAGCATATATTCTCAGTTTGATAAATCTGCGGTAGGTCCCGTAAGAGCTATGTTTATCGGCTCTGGAAAGATTATTCAGAGCGCAAAGGTTAAGTTAGGGGATTATTATCGTCTCTATTGTGCTGCTTTGGTGAAGGATGTGTCGGGTAATAATATCAATTTTGTATTTTACTCTGATGACTTCGGCGGCTCGTGGTCGGTTTTGGGCGGTGTAGATAAGACTCCTATCCCTACTCATGGCGATGAGCCTAAGGTTGAGGAGCTTCCTGATGGTTCAATCATGATAAGCTCAAGAGCTTGGGGTGGCCGATTATTCAATATCTATACCTTCTCGGATGACTCAATGAGCGATGGTGCATGGGCTCAGATGGCTTACTCGGCAAAGGGTAATAATGGTACAAGTGCCGTAGATAATGCTTGTAACGGAGAGGTTATGTTGTTGCCTGTTGTGCGTAAAGCGGATGGTAGGAAGTTGCATCTTATGTTACAGTCTGTACCTTTGGGGCCTGGTCGCAGCAATGTGGGTATATATTATAAGGAGTTTGACTTCTCAGAGCCTGTAACCCCTCAGATGGTTGCGAAGGATTGGGATGGATGCTATCAGGTCTCTACGTTGGGTTCAGCATACTCTACCATGTGCTTGCAGAAGAATAACACGGTGGGATTCCTCTACGAAGAGGAGACTCATTGCAACACTTCGGGTGGCGGTTATACTATAGTCTATAAGAACTATACTATCGAGCAGCTGACCTCTGATAAATATAAATATCGTAAGTGGTAAAAGCGTTTGATATTATAAGAAAATCCCGAAATTCATTTGTGAATTTCGGGATTCTTATTATTTGTTCGAGGTGATTAACTTCTCCAACTCCTCGATCTGATTCTTGAATACCTTATCGGTCTCGATCATGTTGGTCACAGCCTTGCATGAGTGAAGCACCGTAGCATGGTTTCTACCTCCGATGGCAGAGCCTATGGCTGCCAATGGTGATTTGGTGTGTTGCTTGGCTAAATACATCGCTATCTGTCTTGCCTGAGCCACCTCGCGAGTACGTTTTGTGGAGTTGAAACTCTGCTCATCAATCTCAAAATATTCGCAGACGATCTGAGTGATACGGCTGATTGAAATCTCCTTCTGAGTCATGTGAACATAGGCCTTCAATACCTCCTTTGCCAATGATGTAGATACTCTGCGGTTAAGGAACGATGCGTTTGCCTTGAGTGAAAGCAATGCACCCTCTATCTCGCGGATATTGGCTGAGATGTTATCTGCCAAATATGTCACAACATCTTCAGTTACAGGGATACCCATAGTCTCAGCTTTGGTACGAATGATCTTGAGCTTAGTCTGATAATCTGGTGTATCAATCTTAGCCGAGAGTCCCCACTTAAAGCGAGTGAGCAGACGCTCCTCGATATCCTTCAACTCTACCGGTGGCTTATCTGAAGTCATGATAATCTGTTTGCCGGCCAATTGTAGGTGGTTGAAGATGTTGAAGAATGCGTTCTGAGTACCAGCCTTACCTGCAATCTCTTGAATATCATCTATAATCAAGACATCAACCATCTGGTAGAAACGTATGAAGTCGTTGATCTCTCCGTTCTTGTAGGCGGTCTGGAACTGTGCTTGGAACTTATTGGTAGAGACATACAATACCTGAAGCTCTGGATGACGCTCTCTGACCTCGTGACCGATAGCCTGTACGATATGAGTCTTGCCCAAGCCCGATGCTCCATATACATATAATGGGTTGAATGGAGTTGTACCTGGGCTTAAAGCTACTGTCTTACCTGCCGAGCGAGCCAAGCGGTTACACTCTCCCTCGATATGAGATGAGAATGTGTATCTGTTGCTGAGCTGCGGATCAATTGTCAAGCGGGGAATACCAGGAATAGCAAATGGGTTTAGTTGCAAATTCTGAGTATCAGATGCTGGTGAGAATTGAGGTGCAGGTGTTGTGGCGGTATTGGCTGGCAGTGGAGTCTTCTCTTCGCTACTTGGGATGGCGTAGAAAAGACGAGTCTGTTGGCCATAGAACTGCATAATCACCTGAGAGAATATCTGACGATGGTTCTCCTCGATGTGCTTGACATAACTCTCATTGGGCACCTTCAAACGCAAGTTTGTGCCGTCAAAAGCCAAGGGCTTGATCGGCGCAAACCACTTAGAGTACTCCTCGTGTGAGGTTTGCTCTTTGATGCGACTCAGACAAGTCTGCCATACTTCTATATATGTATGAGAGTTAGCCATTATTCTCTTTAAAACTCTTTTTATTCCTAATAAATTCTCTATCTTTGGAGCGAGTTTTGCCCGAGAGTCTGTTTATAAGGTTGGATTTTGTGGCTAAATTAGCCATCCTCCTGATATACAAACTCTTTTTTGTAGGTTCGACAACTTTTCGTTGCTCCCCCGCCTTGCGGCTTCTCGCTTGTCTTAGATTATTTGTTCTTTGACATTGCAAAGTTGTGAATAAATTATTTAAAATAATTCTCTTTTGCACTTGTTTTTTATCTTTTTTTATATATAGAAAAACAACGCTTTTTTTAGGTCGTTTTTTTAACTCGCTGATATTGAATAATTGAAAAAAAAATAGTACTTTTGTGTATCAGAATTTTGAGTGTATGTAAATAATATCAATAATTAAAACTTATAGCAATATGGCAAACGAATTAGATCAGATTGTTCTATCCAAAGCTCAGCAGTGGCTTGATGGAGATTATGATGAGGCTACCAAGCAGCAGGTTAAGTGCTTGATGGATAATGATATAAAGGAGCTTACCGAGAGCTTTTATAAGGATTTGGAGTTCGGTACAGGAGGCTTGCGCGGTATTATGGGCGTTGGTACTAACCGTATGAATATCTATACAGTAGGTACTGCTACTCAGGGCTTGGCTAACTATCTGAAGAAGAACTTCGCAGGCGAGAAAGTGAAGGTTGCGGTGGCTCATGATAGCCGTAACAATTCGCGTATGTTTGCTGAGCGAGTTGCAGATATTTTTGCCTCAAACGATTTTGAGGTATATCTCTTTGATTCGTTGCGCCCTACTCCAGAGATGAGCTTCGCCATCCGCGAGCTTAAACTTCATTCTGGCGTAGTTATCACCGCTTCGCACAATCCTAAGGAGTACAATGGTTATAAGGCTTATTGGACAGATGGATCACAGGTTACCTCTCCACACGATGTGAATATCATCGAGGAGGTTGCTAAGATTACCGACAACTCTCAGGTATTGACTGGCCAGCATGCTGAGAATATCAATATCTTGGGTGAGGAGTTCGATAAACTCTATTTGGAGCGTATCAAGAAGGATATCCAGCTCTCTCCAGAGTCTGTAGCTAAGTTCCATGATATGAAGATTGTCTATACTCCGCTTCATGGTGCAGGTGTACGCTTGGTTCCTGAGTCGCTTAAGAATTTCGGCTTCACTAATGTATATGTAGTGCCAGAGCAGGCTGTTATCGATGGTAACTTCCCTACCGTTGAGTCTCCAAACCCAGAGGAGCGTAAGACTATGGCTATGGCTATGGAGCTTGGTCGTGAGCAGAATGCCGATTTGGTGTTGGCTACCGATCCAGATTCAGACCGTATTGGTGTTGCGTTGCGTAATGGTGCGGGCGAGTATGTACTCTTGAATGGTAACCAGACGTTGGCTCTCTTGCTTAGCTATCAGCTTACTCGTTGGGCTGAGCGTGGCGAGTTGGATGGTAATCAGTATGTTGTTAAGACTATCGTTACTTCTACTATGGCAAATACCGTTGCCGAGCATTTCGGTGTGAAGTGCTACGACTGCTTGACAGGCTTCAAGTATATCGCTAAGATCATTCGTGAGAACGAGGGCAAGGCTAAATATATCGGTGGTGGTGAGGAGAGCTTCGGCTATCTTGCTGGCGACTATGTACGCGATAAGGATGCTGTGTCGGCTTGTGCTTTGGCTGCTGAGGCTGCTGCATGGGCTAAGGATACTATGGGACTTACGCTCTATGAGTGGTTGCAGGAGTTGTACGTTAAGTATGGTTTCTTCCGCGAGTCTTTGGTATCTGTAGTTCGTAAGGGCAAGGAGGGTGCCGAGGAGATCCAGAAGATGATGGTTGATTTCCGCGAGAACCCACCTAAGGCATTGGCAGGATCAGATGTTGTTCTGGTTCGAGACTTTAAGTCTTTGGAGGAGAAGAATTTGCTTTCGGGTGAGGTTGTAAAGATTGATCAGGATTCAAGCAACGTACTCCAGTGGATTACAGCAGATGGTACTATCGTTTCAGTTCGCCCATCGGGTACCGAGCCTAAGATCAAGTTCTACTTCGGCGTTAAGGAGACTTTGGCTAAGGTTGAGGATTACGATCAGGTTCTCGCTCAGCTCGATAATAAGATTGAGACTATCAAGCAGGATCTGAAGTTGGTATAAGACTACCCTTTCTCTAATTTTGACTGGCTGTCTCATATTTCGTTCCATATCCCGAGAATCTGCAGGCGAATGCTACGGTGTTAGTGGATGCTGATGGTAAGTTGAATGTATGTGCGTATATTCCATATTCACATATAAATACCATGCACGAAGGTATGAGTGCGGAAATAGAATTTGAGGGATGGATATCCGTCCGCAGATTATGGATATGTATCTGCAACAATCTCGCATATAAACCAGAATGTACAGAATATCAATGGGCAGAATTATTTCAAAGTATATTTGAATAGTCATAGCAATAATACCATCACTCTATTTGAGGGAATGAATGGCTCAGCAAATATTCTGGTATCAAATAAAAGTATTCTGCATAAAATACTTAATTTATAATACATTATTTTAACCATTTAATCTTTTAGTATCATGAAACGATTTCTAATTTTAGTCTTAATTGTGACATCTTTTGTAGCATGTAGTAGGGATGAATATTCAGACAATCCAGATTCGCTTGACATGGAATATATTGAGGGAGTCACAAATGCTGGTGACTTACATAACGAGTATCTTCAAGGATTATTTAATGCAATGTCAAATTATTCTACAACATTGTGCACCCGTGCGGGAGGGCTTACCGAGAGTACCTTTCTTACAGAAATGGCAAAGATTCAATTGGCGGTTCTTGATGGTACTGACATTAGCAAGATGAGCCGTAATCAGGTGGTATCACATATTCAGACGAATATTGAGGTTACCGTTGCCCCTGAGGTTATCTCGATGGCCCAAACTATGGTTGACTACCCACAAATTTCAATCATACCAACTTTAGAAACCAATGGAACTCTATCAACAGCTATGAAAGGATATGTACAAGAAGTAGACAATATCCTTCTTTCAACAACGATGTCCGATGCAATGAAAGAGTCAAAATTGCGATTAGCTTACCTTAATTGGTATAGGGCTGGAGATGAAAATGATAGGAAACTCATTTCGTCGACTTATGATATTTTTATAGATTCAAAGAATTATTGGGAGCAAAATGCAGCACAATGGGAGCGTGCTTACGGACTAAAGACAACTATCAAGAGTTATTTATGGAGTATTGCGCGTTCAGATGGTTGGGCACTCGCAAAGGCAGTTTATCACGCTGGATGGTATTATGCCACAATGTTTTGGAAAGAAATGCTGATCGCGTCTGGTACCGCAAGTGCTGTAACTGCGATCTTCGGTCTTATCAAAGAGATTTCAATGAGCAATATAGATGGGGAGATCATCTACACAATTGGAGATAGTTCATTATCTGAATCAGAACTTAAAACACGAATTATTGAAGAGATGATTGTTTTACGCCCTGAATTAGAAAACCTGATTGAGTAATGGTGGAAACTATCAATTAATTTACTTATCTTTACGCAATTAATTATTTGAGATCTAAGATGAAGCAAAACATAATTATATCTACATATCAGATAATTGCGGTAACACTATGTGCGTATTTAGTGATTAATTTTTATGGTTTCTCATATCCTACTTCATTAGTATATATTGTTGGCGCTATTTTACTTCTTAATATTGTAGGTACAATAGTCTTTTGGAAAAAGCTAGGACACTCTCCTCGAAGTCGTCAGGCAGAGTCACTCATGCTAATTGTGAGTTCGTTCACGCCAATAGTTTCATATTACACCCTTTTGG
>JAFOZN010000194.1 GCA_017391185.1 Alistipes sp.
AGAAGGAGAGTCGCAGATTATCAAACCCCAAAACTCCTCCCAATGCCATCACCAACTGCGCATCTTCTCTCAAAGCATCGTTACACACGCTTATCTGCCCAACACTCTGATCTGCCGCATCGACTTTGGCGCACGAAAGCGACTCCACCGCTTGTGCAATCTGCTCATAATCGCTATGATATATCAGAGTCTGAGCACCCTTTGCAAGAACCAACTTCTCGGCGACCTTCTCCTCTATGGATGCAAAATTACTCTGATGGGCATCGCCTATGGTAGTCATCACCACCACCTCGGGGCGAATCATACGCTCCAAACGAGCCATCTCGCCTCTTTGCGATATTCCTGCTTCGATGATTGCGACATCCTCATCACCCTCGATCATCAGCAGTGATAGTGCCACACCCAACTGCGAATTGTAACTCATCGGCGAGACCGACAATTTCACACTCTCAGGCAAGGCTCTGGCAATCCACTCCTTAACCATGGTCTTACCATTAGAACCTGTAACGGCCACTACTCTACCCCTAAATCGAGCCCTATGCTCCGCAGCCAAACTTTGCAACGCATCGATAGATCGTCCTACCTCGACATAACCCGCATCTGAAGGCATAGTCTGGGCATCATATCGCTCCACCATGAAGGCCCTCAAGCCCATACGATACATATCCGCCAAATATGCATGCGAGTCATGATTCAACCCACACATAGCCACAAACATGGCCCCATCCGAAAAGGCTGAGCTGCGCGAGTCTGTCACCACATCTCGCACCTCCATATCCTTACCATAGAGTTGTCCTCCACAGATCTTGGCTATTTCCGACAGATAATATTTCATCTATAATATTTAATATTTTCTCTACTTATTCGTTACGAAATCTCACCACCGTAATACCTGCGCCACCTCTATCGGCATGCTCATCCTTGGCTGATTCGACCTCTGGAATTGACCTTAGGTAACGGCGGATCTCTTGTTGCAGAGCACCCGTACCCTTACCATGTAAAATAGTCACTCCACCTACACCGACCATCAAAGCATCGTCAATCAAATCCTGCACGACCTCCAAAGCCTCCACAGCTCGCATACCTCTTACATCTACGCTATCCTTGAAGTTGAGCTTGCGTGTAGAGATATCAACCGACAGAACAGTACGCGCCGTAGTAGGACGCACCGACTTTTTATATTCGGCATTAGACACTACTTCGAGTTTGGCCACATCTACCATAGTAAGAATCTGACCAAAAGCCACCTGAGCCTTCTTACCCTTGACGCTCTGTACCACGCCAATGACCTCTTGACCAGCAATCTTCACCTTGGAATCTACCGTAACCTCGGCTTTCTTGGGCTGAGGAGCAGATGGCTGTGGCTGAAGATTACCACTTGCCCCGCCTTTGAGCTTATTCTCCTCTCGGCGAGCCTTACGGCGTTTAAGACGTTCCATCTCACGATCTACATCCTCTCGATTAAAGGCCGACTCCTCTACGCTATTTACTGCCGACTTAAAATCATCCAACTCACGGCGAGCAAGGCGTGTAAGCTTCTTCTCGGCCTGAGCCTCTTTGATAGTACGGATGGTATTCTCAATCTGACGGTTGGCATCGGCGATAAGCTGCTGAGCCTCCTGCTTGGCTTTGGAGATAATCTCCTTACGCTCCTCGCGAATACGAGATAACTGTTGCTCATAGCTTGACTCCAACTCCTCAACCTTGCGATCTGTCTGACGGATACGATCACGTTTTTGTGACCAATAACGCCTATCACGTGCAATCTCTCGCAACTGACGCTCCAGATTGATATGGTCACTACCCGCTTTGTCGCTCGCCACACGGATAATATCCTCTGGCAAACCGATCTTGCGGGCAATCTCAATAGCAAACGAGCTTCCGGGTTTACCCTGCTCCAATTTAAAGAGTGGTCGAATATTCTGCACATCGAACATCATCGCACCGTTGGCAATACCCTCTGTGCCCGTAGCATAGTATTTAATATTGGAGTAGTGTGTTGTAATCACACCATAACACCCTCTCTCAAGCAAACGCTCCAAGATAGCTTCGGCAATAGCACCTCCGATAACAGGCTCTGTACCCGAACCAAACTCATCGATCAAAACAAGTGTGCGCTCAGATGCGGCCTGCAACATACTCTTCATATTCATCAGATGTGAAGAGTATGTCGATAGGTCGTTATCCATCGACTGCTCATCGCCTATATCTATACATATACTCTCAAATACCGGCAACTCACTATTCTCACCTGCTGATACGGGGAAGCCACATTGGAACATATATTGAACTATTCCCGTAGTCTTTAAGCAGACTGATTTTCCACCCGCATTGGGGCCCGAAATAACCAAGATATGTTTCTGGCGATCGAGTTGCATATCCAGTGGCACAAGCTCTTTCTTCTCGCGCTTAAGAGTCTGAGCCAAAAGCGGATGAAAAGCATTACGCAGCACCAAACGATCATCCATCGAGATAATAGGTTTACCAGCCCTATTCTCTATCGCCCAACGAGCCTTGGCTCTCACAGCATCCATCTCTGAGAGATACTCTCCAGCCTCAGCAATAGGCTCGGCATCGGGACGCAGAGACTCGGTAAACTCGGTAAGCAGACGCACAATCTCTCTACGCTCGGCATACTCCAGCTCCTTGAGAGCATTATTAAGCTCTACAATCTCCACAGGCTCGATATAGAAAGTCTTACCCGTAGCCGATTCATCGTGGATAAAACCACTGAGTTTACGCTTATTACCTGCCGAGACAGGGATTACAGCACGACCATCACGGATAGAGATCATAGCATCGGAATCGACAATACCAGCACGCTTAGCGTTATTTAAGACCTGCTGCAAGCGTTTTGACACCTGACCTTCATGTTCGCGAATAGCTCGGCGGATAGCGAGTAATTCGGGAGATGCGCCATCGCGTATATTACCCTCATCATCAAGAAGTTGGTTGATACGGCGAATAACATCGGGGAATACACACACTCTCTGGCTTCGTGCCCTTAGACGTGGATACTGCTCTTCGGAACGGTTCATGATAAAACCAACCATATTACCTACCGCAGTCAGTGCAATACGCAATGTAGAGAGCTCTTCGGAGGTTAGAAACGCCCCTTCAACACCGATTTTGGAGATTATTAACTCCATATCGGGAT
>JAFOZN010000195.1 GCA_017391185.1 Alistipes sp.
ATCTTGACAATCTTGATAGAAGCCTCTGTACCCTTGGCTATAAACTCGATATTGCCAGAATATACATCCTCAGGCAAAAGGTCGGTCTTCACCTTGAGAACTATCTCCTTCTCGGCTGAAGCGTTACCTGTGAGGGTATTTGCCTCCAACCACTCTGGCAAAATCATATCCCAATCGCAGTTGGCAGCAACCTTGAAGCGAGCCTCGATATCATCAATATCCTCTTTGGATACCACCATAGCAATACCCTCAGAACCTACGGCACTCGATGAGTATACAGTCTTAGGGCCATCCTCGCCCTCCTGCTCTACGAATGCACCCGACTCCACCTTAGCAGCGTAAAGTGTTACAACACGCTGAGCCTTGCTCTTGGTAAGCTCGGCAATAACCTTAGACTCGGTGCGAGTACCATCCTTCATGGTCATGGTAACCTGACATGCGATATCATTATCGAAATCGATAGTAGAGGTGGTCTTAACCTCGATAGTAAATCTACCAGCCTCACCACGCATATTCTGACGTTTCTGATCACCATCGGCGATATAGAAGTGAGAAGCAGCACTCTTAGAGAGCGAAATCTCCCACTGAGCATTAGGCTCGATAGAGATGCTCTTAGAATCATCAGCACCCATCGACTGAGTGATCTGAGTAGGGAATGAGAATTCGATTGGGGCCTCTTCGCTTGAAGAACATGACGTAAATGTCAAGCATACACCCACAACCAATGCGACTAAAGTTAATAAAGTCCTTTTCATAGTCTTATCTTTTCTTGCTTTCATTTACCTATTTTAAAATCCATCCTTACGCAAAGCATCAGCCTCCTCGTCCGATACCCACTCAAGGACATTGTAGAAATCGCCTACATTACCGACCAACTCGCCCAAATTCTCCACATAAACATGATTCCACAACTCAACAAATCGCTGACATGAGTTGAAGTATGATTTGTTATATGGGCTATGGTGCGAAAGAATCTTATTATCACCATATTTAATACCAAAGGTCTCATCTTCACGACCGATAACCTGCGCCTTATCCATAGTAACCAATGGCTGGGCTGGATCGGTTGGATCGAATGTCATAGTCACATCGAATCCATCGTTGAACATACTACGAAGAATGATGGTATTCTCCAAAGTTGGATGCTTCTCGGTATAGATCAAACGCTGATAAGAGGTATTTGCACCTGGGTAGCTGTAAAGATACAAAGAAGTAAGCACACACCAGCCTGTAAAGTTGTTGATGTCGTATGGACAGCTCTTATACATAACAACCTTGGTCTGGTTGCTATTCTCATAGAGATCCCACTCCAACTTCTCAGGCATAACCAATCTCAAGCTAAAGCCCAAAGAGTCTGAAGGCTCAATGTTATCATACAAGCCCGCAACCTTAACCTCGGTTGCCAACTTACCAGCAGGGATAGTAATAGTGTTGGACAAAAGGCGATAGTGAACGCCCTCGATGGCATTGCTACCCTTGTCCACAACCTCTACACCAAAGGTGCGGTCATAATCGCAAGCTACGGTAGAGGCTACAGGTACGCTGAAATACTCGGCATCGGCAGTCACCATATTGGTAGAGAGTGAGTCTGAAAACATCACATACTCAGGACCCGAATAGGTAACATACTCCTCATCGCAAGATACAAAACCCGCAGAGAGTGCTGCCGCAATCAATATATAATATATCTTTTTCATCTTATTCTCTGTTATTTGTTACTCTCATTAGGCAATACCTCAGAGCCTGGAGCCTCAATCTCATGCTGAGGGATAGGCCATACGAAGAGTGGGTTATCGTGAGTGATCTTCAGAGAGCTACCCTCTGCCAAAGAACTTGTCTGAGGCTTACGCTCGAAGCTCACGCCTTTGTTATACAACTTGCCCCAACGCTTCAAATCCTGCAAGCGGAAGCCCTCCATGTAGAGCTCACGCACACGCTCGTCTGAGAGTTGCTGGATATAGTTATCTGAAGTCAAGGTGATATTACCACCACTGATGAATCTCGCCTTGCGAAGCGTACTTAAGTCAGCAGAAGCTGCTGCGAAATCAGGCTTTGCCTTACGACAATGAGCCTCAGCACGGATCAAATAC
Source organism: Alistipes sp. (assembly GCA_017391185.1). Lineage (GTDB taxonomy): Bacteria > Bacteroidota > Bacteroidia > Bacteroidales > Rikenellaceae > Alistipes. Next base: position 2,091 of record JAFOZN010000195.1, read on the forward strand.
TGCTCAGCCAAACGGAATGGCTTAGGCATATTGACATGGTAGATATACTCGTTGATAAGCTCCTGATTACCGTGATACTTCACAAGCAAAGGCCACACCAAAGCGTGATCAAAACCTGTCTGTAACTCATAGAAGTAAGAGTTGTAACGCATATCGGCAGCCTCATACAAATCAAGTACCCAACGTGCAGGAACATAATCTGGGTAGTAATATGTATAATCGGTAGTAAAGTTCAAGAACGCCTGTCCCAAAGCACCACCGTATGAGGTATTGGTAAAGCCTACTCGCCAGATAATCTCAGTACCCACATCATAGTTCCACATATAATCGTAGTAACTCATGTTGTTGGTATATACAGAGGTAGCAGAAGAGAGCGAATACGCTTTATTAGGATGGTCTATCAAGAGTGAAGAGTACTTGATGGCAGCATCCCAATCCTGCATATAGAGTGCCACACGAGCATGAAGCGCGTGAGCTACGCTCTTGGTCATAAACGCTGAGCTATATTGGTCGTTATCCTCATCAAGGACAGCCTCAGCCTTAGCCAAATCTGACAAAACGAACTCGTAAGAGTCATAAAGCGAAGCCCTCACAGAACGCTCAGGTATAGAATAGCCTTTACGCAAAACCACTCCCAACTCATCCTTAGCAGTAGCTGGATCGTATGCCTTACAATAGCACTTGATAAGCTCCGAATAGGCCAAAGCACGAATCACATAGACCTCACCTGTATACTGCTCCAGAGTGGTGATCTGATCATCATTGGTCTGGCTCTCGATAACCTTATCGATACGCTCAAGATAGAAATTACAGTTAGAGATGATATTGTATAGGCTCGCATACACCGACTCAATCTCGGCGTTGGTAGGACGAATATCCCACTGCCAGAATGTACCATAGGCGTTAGAATAACCATCTACGGCATATACTAAATCGGACTGAATATCGGGTAAGAGAGTAAGGTAGCCGCTATAAAGAGCACTACTCTTGAGTTGAGCATAGATACCTGTTAGGGTCTGCTCTGCATCGTTGAATGTCTGCATGGCATCCTTCTCTGGGATTGCCGAGCCTGGCTCCTGATCCAAGCATGAGCTTAGGCTGAAGAGAGCCGCAACGATTACCGAAAATCTTTTGATATTTTGTAGCATAATCTTCATAGCGTATTAGAATGTTAAGTCAAGACCAAAGGTAAACTGACGCGACATAGGATACTGTGCCGCATAGATGTTTGAAGTACCCTCAGGATCGAGACCTGAGAACTTAGAGAAGGTGAAGAGATTCTGAGCCTGAGCATAGATTCTCAAACCGCTGAATACTCTACTCTTCTTGATAACGTCTGAAGGCAAGTTATAGCTCAACATCAGATTCTTCAGACGCATAAACGATGCGTCCTCCAACAAACGGCTATCGAACTCGGTATATACGCCATGACGTGGGATGTCGGTAACATCGCCCGGCTGCTTCCAACGATTGAGCAAGCGGCGAGACTGGTTGTATGGGGCAAAACGACCATTTGACTCATCAAAATAGCGGTCATTGTTGATCATCCAGCGATCTGCAACCCAACTAAACTGAGCCGAGAGCGAGAGTCCCTTCCAGCTCACAGCAGTACCAAAACCGCCCTGCCATGGAGCATAGTAGCTCTTACCGATCAAGACCTTATCATCATCCTTGAGTTCGGTAGTGAGCTCACCATTTTTATCATACCACAAAGCATCACCATTGGCTGGATTGACACCTGCATAGCGATTGATGTAGAACTCACCAAGAGGATGGCCTACGACCAACTTGGTATTGGTATTAGAGAGCTCATACTCTGTAACACCATTATAAAGCTCAGTAATCTCGTTATGATTATACGATACGTTGGCATTTACCGACCACTGGAACTTCTCAGTCGAGATAAGCGAAGCATTGAGGCTAAGCTCGGCACCAACATTGACCATGGTACCTACGTTGTCCCAATAGAAACCATAACCCGATGTAGAGTATGGCAGAGGCACCTGCATAAGCATATCAGAAGTACGCTTATAGTAGAACTCAGCATCTACATTGAGGCGATTCCAGAAACCAGCATGGATAGCGAAGTTAGAAGTCCAAGGCTTCTCCCATCCCAAATCCTCATTACCTGGCTGAGCCAAACCAACTCCAGCATTGCCAACATAATCGAGGCCACCACCGACCAAAGCCATGTGCTCATAATTTGGAATCGATGAGTTACCCGATGTACCTGTCGAGAGTGAGATCTGAGCGTTTGTAAGCCAGCTTGAAGCTGAATCCATGAAATCCTCATTGCGCAAATCCCACATAAAACCTACTGACCAGAATGCAGCCCAACGGCGATCAGCACCGAAACGTGACGAACCATCCAAACGTGCCGCATACTCGACAAAGTATTTGTTGGAGTAGTTATACTCACCACGATGGAAGAACGAGAGGAATCCATAGTCGGAATCTGTCGTATCACTCCACGATGTAGCACGAGTACCAGTAGAGATGTTTGTCAAACGATCGTTATTCTGTCCCTTAGTCATAAGGCTGAATGCCTCAGAGTGAGAGACAATGCCCTCATGACCGAGCAGGAAGTTGAACGAATGATCCTCATCCAAGCGGAACTGATAATTGGCAGTATTGGTATTGGTCAAAGTATAGCTGTCGGTCGAACTACGAGAAGCCGAACCCTGGCCCTGATTTGGTGCATAGCTTGGATATGAGACACCAAAACCTGTGGTATGAGAGTAGTCAACACCCAACTGAGAACGAAGCGTCAAGCCCTCGATAGGCGTAGCCTCGGCATATACGGTGGTCAGCAATTTATATTTCTTGTAGGAAACAGGATTATTCTCCAACCACTCCAATGGATTCTGACCGTTACCCTTCCAGCTACCATCTGCGATAGATGCCAACTCACCATTGGCACGATATGGATCCCAATAAGGCATCATGAAACGAGCCGCAGAGATTGGGGTAACGAGTGTATATGCACCCTCATCGGCCTGCTTAATGTTCTGGAAGTTGAGCATTGTATTGCTACCAACCTTAAGCCATGAGGCAGCTTTACGGTCAAAGTTACTACGGAAAGAGAAACGCTCAAACATAGAGCCTACGGCAGTACCATCTTGGTTGTAATAACCGCCTGAGATATAGTAGTTACTCTTCTCATCTGCACCCGAAACAGAGATCTCATGGCTCTGCAAAAGGGCCGAAGAGTTAAATACCTCCTCCATCCAATTGACATCGATCTTACTCAAAGCGTTATAATTCTGACCCTCGGTCATACCGATCTCCTTCTCATAAGCGATACGCTCAGCGGTATTCATCAAATCCCACTTACCGCTGGCCACCTGCGAAATACCCATCTGCATACGGTATTCGATACGTGGACGCTCGGCCATACGACCGCGCTTGGTAGTAATCACGATAACACCGTTAGCCGCACGTGCTCCATAGATAGAGGTCGAAGAGGCATCCTTCAATACTGACAAAGACTCGATATCGGCAGGATTTATGGTATTGAAATCGCTGCTTGAGATAGGCACACCATCCAAGATATAGAGTGGAGCTGTACCTGAGTTAATCGAGTTAGTACCACGAATTGTCATCACGGTAGAGGCACTTGGCTCACCCGTATTAGACAAAACAGAGAGACCTGCAACCTGTCCCTGAAGAGCCTGATCAAAGGCTGCTGTAGGAGTCTTCTCGATCTTCTCTGTCTTGACGCTTGAAACCGATCCCGCAACAGTACCCTTCTTACGGACACCGTAGGCGATCACCACAACGTCATCAATCGACTCAGACTCACTCTCCATCGAGAGGTTATAAGTCACAGTTTTGTTATCCGATGGAACCTTATACTCGACACTCTTGAAGCCCAAGTACGAAAAGGTCAACACCGAACCACCCTTCACCTCGATGGTATAGGTACCATCAATCGAAGAGGTCACTCCTTGAAAAGAATCGGACACAACCGAAACACCGATCAGAGGCTCACCGTCATCTGCCGATGTGATTGTACCGCTCACGGTCACATTGCCACTACTCTGTGAGTAGGACATCTCTGGCAGCGCAATCATCAAGGCCACCAGCAGACCGAAAATCAGTTTATAGATATTTTTTATACACATAGCGCGCAAAATTACTACTAATAGCCGAGAATACCAACTAAATATCGATATTTATGCCATCCTTAACATTAAGTTAAAGTTATATTTAAGTTTTACTTAAGATTTGAAATCTAAAGCGGGTAAATATTCACAGACAATAAGCTAACAAGAGAGACAATGAATAATTTGGTCAAAAAGATAACTCAACAAAGTAACTTACATTGAGAACGAAAATTTTGGCACAACGATTGCTCCTGATTTAGGCATGTTTACTCAAAATTCAATTTGATATGAAAAAAATTCTACTCACACTCTCAATCTTGACACTTGCTTTAGCGTCAATGAGTTGTTCCCAGCAGAAGAAGTGGAACCAAAAACAGAAACAACAGTTACGAGATGCCCTACGACAGTACCGAGAGATGATCTACCTACAGGATCTGACCGAGCCTGAGTTTGTCATTTTCAC
>JAFOZN010000196.1 GCA_017391185.1 Alistipes sp.
GTTTTCAGGGCAAACCTACTTGCAAGCCAAGCTCTATCATGTCATTTGGCGAGCATGGCGAGGTGAAGATAATCCGTCAGTAGACAATGGCGCTTAAGATCAAGACTCCGATTCAGATGCGCTTTTCGGATGTCGATTCATTCTCTCATGTGAGTAATGTGGCGCAGCAGGTATATTTCGATCTGGGCAAGACCGATCTTTTTCGGGAGTTGTGGCTCAGATGTGGTGAGCTGGATCGAGTGCCAGCCGTAGCCGTCTCGGTCAAGACCGATTTTATGGCTCAGATATTCTTTGGTGATGAGATATATGTCACCACCGAGGTCGAAAAGTTTGGGCATAAGAGCTTTACGCTCCGTCAGTGCATTATGCGAGGCGAGGAGTGTTGCACCAAGAGTCAGACCGTAATGGTCTGCTTCGACAAGTCGCGTGGCGAGAGTTGCTTGGTGCCAGAAGTGTGGAAACAAATTATTTGAGGATAAATAAAGGGTTGTAAATACTAAAATAAGAGGCTAACTATGGTGGCCCCAAAAGTTTATACAAAAAACTTTTGGGGCCATTACGTTTAATTACCTCTTTTTAGGGTTGAAAACATCCGTTTTTGAAGAATTTTCATTAAATTCGCATGATGTTATCGGCTTCGATAAAAGTTGCCGAGGATGATTTTACCAACTGGAATTAATAACTAAAACTTTACCGATATGATTACTTTTTTGATTTGTTTGACGCTCTTGGTTTTGGCGTATATCTTCTATGGTCGCTATTTGGAGCGCGTATGTCAGATTGATCCTAAGGCTGAAGTGCCGTCAAAGCGTCTCTACGATGGTGTGGATTATATCCCTCTGCCACGTTGGCGCACATTCCTCATCCAGCTCTTGAATATCGCTGGTGTGGGCCCTATCTTCGGTGCTATCATGGGAGCTTGCTTCGGTCCTGTGGCATTTTTGTGGATTACGTTGGGTGGTATCTTTATGGGTGCTATGCACGACTATATTTCGGGTGTGATTCTCCTGCGTCACGATGGTTTGAGTCTGCCTGAGATTATTGGTCACTACTTGGGTGGCAACGTGCGTCAGGTGATGCGCGCATTCTCTATCGTATTGTTGGTCTTGGTGGGAGTTGTTTTTATCCTCTCGCCTGCGGGTATTTTGGCCAATCTTGTCCCTGCGGTGCCACGCTTGGGATGGGTTATTTTGATTATCGTCTATTACTTCATCGCTACGCTCCTGCCTGTGGATAAGGTCATCGCTAAGATCTATCCTCTTTTTGGCGCAGCATTGATCTTTATGGCTGTGGGTCTGTTGTGGGTAATCCTTACGGGCGATTATACAGTGCCTGATCTTACATTCGAGACGTTGAAGAATTATCAGCCTAATGCCGATAAGATGCCTATCGTGCCAACTCTGTTTATCTCTATCGCTTGTGGAGCTATCTCAGGTTTCCATGCTACGCAGTCATCGCTGATGGCACGTTGTGTGAACAACGAGAAGGAGTGTCGCAAGGTTTTCTACGGCTCGATGATTACCGAGTCTATCATCGCTCTTGTTTGGGCTGCCATCGCCATGGCGTTCTTCCATGGTCCAGATAGCTTGGCTGCTACCCTTGCCGAGCATGGTGGCGATGCTGGTTGGGCTGTGAATGAGATTTCGGTCACTACGCTCGGCGTTGTTGGCGGTATCTTGGCTATGTTGGGCGTTGTGGCAGCACCTATCACTTCGGGCGATACGGCTTTCCGTTCGGCACGACTGATTATTGCCGACATCTTTAATATCGAGCAGAAGAGCATGTCTCGCCGATTGATGATCTCTATTCCATTGTTTGTCGTAGGTATAGTTGTCTCGTTGGTCGATTTTGATGTCGTTTGGCGTTACTTCGCGTGGTCAAACCAGACTTTGGGTGCGGTGGTGTTGTGGGTGATTGTGACCTACCTCTTCCTTAAAAAGCGTAACTATTGGATTGCTCTCTTCCCTGCAATCTTTATGACCTATATCGTCTCATGTTTTGTCTTTACTTCAA
>JAFOZN010000002.1 GCA_017391185.1 Alistipes sp.
GATCGTTGTCGGCAACACACTGAGAACCAATCAGAAAGTCGGGATTGAAATCCTCTACCAAGGGTTGCCACGGGAAGTTATTATAGCATCCTCCATCGACCAAGATGCGCCCCTGCTTATCGGCTACGGGGCGGAAGACCAAAGGATATGACATCGAAGCTCGCACGGCAAAGGGCAGATCACCCTTGGAGAACTCCACAGGCTCGTGGGCATTCATATCGGTGGCAATACAACGGAACGGAATCATCAGACGATCAAAATCGCCCTCGCAGGCTGCCGAAGCCTGAGCAAAAAGCTCGTTGAGAGCCATATCTATCTGAGCCGTATTGATAAAGGATTGAGGTAGGCTCAGACGCACCGCGCCATGCTTCATGGCGGTAGAGTCGCGGCGTGTGTTGGCATAGATCTGCAACATGGTGGGCGAGTCGGCACGCTCCTGATAGAGGTAGCGATATTTATCATCGACCTTGCCCGACACCCACTGCTCGACCTTACCAGAGGTCACGATCTGTATCATCTCCTCCAAACTATAACCCGAAGCATAGAGCGCACCGATGATAGCTCCCATCGAAGTTCCCGATACATAGTCGATAGGGATATCATTCTCCTCCAGAGCCTTGATCACACCGATGTGGTAGAGTCCTTTTGCACCACCACCCGCTAAAACAAGACCAATTTTTCCATCCACAGCCTGCTCCACACGGCTCGAATCATAGACAATCTGGAAGTTCTCCTCCGCCTCCGTACGCTGGCCAGAAGTGCGCTTCGACTCTCGTTTTTGGGCACGTTTACCCTGCTCTGGGGCTTGAGCGTAGAGCCTATCCAAGCCAAAGAGCATAATAAGAGAGACAATTAGTATGAAAAAACGGGCAGTTTTCATAATTTTTTCCTAACTTTGCGTGTTATATATGCGTATATAAACGTATAACCAACACAAAAATAAAAGAAAAATATATAAAAAACAATAGAACAATGGTTAACAAAATCGAAGAATTACTTGCTGGTGTCGAGTCTTTCGAGCCTAAGAGTGCTGCCGAGGTAGAGGAGTTTCGTATCAAGATCCTCGGTAAGAAGGGTGAATTGAACGCCTTGATGGAGGAGTTTAAGAAGGTTGCTCCAGAGCAGAAACGTGAGCTTGGTCAGAAGATCAACGCTTTGAAAAATAGAGCCACAGAGCGTATCAACGAGCTCAAGGCTTCGCTCGGCTCGGCTAAGGTCAAGGTGGATGCCATAGACGATATGACTCGCCCTGGTGCCGCTGTGATGGATGGCTCGCGCCACCCAATCTCGATTGTGAAGAATCAGATCGTGGAGATCTTCTCTCGTTTGGGTTATACAGTAGCTGAGGGTCCAGAGATCGAGGACGATTGGCATGTATTCTCGGCCTTGAACTTCCCTCTCTCACACCCTGCACGCGATATGCAGGATACATTCTTCGTGGAGAAGAAGTCCAACGAGCCAAATGTGAAGGATCTCTTGTTGCGTACCCACACCTCATCTATTCAGGTGCGCGCCATGGAGCATCAGAAGCCACCTATCCGCATCGTATGTCCAGGACGTGTGTTCCGCAACGAGGCTATCTCGTATCGTGCCCACTGTATCTTCCATCAGGTAGAGGGTTTGTTCATCGATGAGAACGTATCCTTTGCCGATATGAAGCAGTCGATCCTCTACTTCGCCAAGGAGCTCTTCGGTGAGTCGGCTACCATCCGTATGCGCCCATC
>JAFOZN010000197.1 GCA_017391185.1 Alistipes sp.
GGCCCTTCGGGTGGTGGAAAATCTACGTTGAGCGAGCTTGTGCCGCGCTTCTACGATCCGGCGAAGGGTAGAATTTTCATCGACGGCAAACCGCTGGAGGATTACTCACAGGAGAGCGTGCGTGCGCATATGGGTATCGTTTCGCAGGATACCATCCTTTTTAACGATACCATCAAGAGCAATATCGCCATGGGACGCGCGGATGCCTCGAAAGAGCAGATTGTCTCTGCTGCCGAGGTTGCTAATGCCCACGAATTTATCCTCCAGACCGAGCAGGGTTACGATACCAATATCGGTGATAGAGGTATGAAACTTTCGGGCGGTCAGCGTCAGCGTTTGAGCATTGCGCGTGCGGTGTTGCGTAACCCCGATATTTTGATTTTGGACGAGGCCACTTCAGCACTCGATACCGAGAGCGAGAAGCTGGTGCAGGAGTCTTTGACTACTCTGTTGGAGGGACGTACCTCGATTGTGATTGCCCACCGCTTGAGTACAATCCACAATGCCGATCGCATCATCGTCATCGATGCGGGACGTATCGCCGAGCAGGGCACTCATCAGGAGCTGATGGCTAAGGATGGTATCTACGCCAAACTTATCGAGATGCAGAGTTTGAATTAGTAACAAATAGATCGCTTATGGCAACACTCAGATTGACTCGATGTTTTTCGTTCGAGATGGCGCATGCTCTGGAGGGTTATGATGGCTTGTGTAGTGGTATTCATGGCCATTCCTACCGTCTGCAGGTGACCATCAAGGGCGAGCAGTGTAACGATCCCTACGATCCCAAGTATGGTATGGTGATGGATTTCGGGCTGTTGAAACAGATTGTCGGTGAGCAGATTGTATCGAGGTTGGATCATGCCCTTGTTTTGCGCCGTTCGGAGCAGGGTTGCAATGTGAAGAGTATGCTCTCGGATTATTATGATCGTATCGTGTTGGTCGATTACCAGCCTACGAGCGAGAATCTCTTGCAGGATTTTGCCGAGCGATTGTTGGAGTCTTTGCCCGATGAGGTGGAGCTTTACTCGTTGCGCCTGAATGAGACCGAGAACTCCTATGCCGAGTGGTTCGCCGAGGATAATTTTTAGTTTTCAGATAGCTCAAAACAATGAAACGACTATTTCTGATTGACGCCTATGCGTTGATTTTCAAATACTACTATGCCTTCATGAATCGTCCTATGCGCAATCGTGCGGGCATGAATACCTCCATCTTGTTTGGTTTCACCAAGTTTTTGCGCGATATCCAGAAGCGCGAGAAACCCGATCTGTTGGGTGTCGCCATCGACCCCAAGGGTGGCTCTTTTCGCGGTGATATCTTCCCCGAATATAAGGCTAACCGTCCCGCTACGCCCGAAGATATTATTGCTTCGGTGCCATACGTTTGCCGTCTGTTGAAGGCTATGCGTATCCCTATTTTCGAGGTTGCGGGCTATGAGGCCGATGATGTTATCGGTACACTTGCCCTCAAAGGTGAGCAGGCGGGTTTCGATGTCTATATGGTGACTCCCGATAAGGATTACGGTCAGTTGGTGGGGGCACATCGCCATATCTATAAGCAGAAGGGCGATGACGTGGAGATTATCCGCGCCGAGGATATTTGTGCTAAGTATGGTATCCCAGACCCTGTCTTGGTGCGAGATATTCTTGCTATCTGGGGCGATCAGTCGGATAATATCCCTGGTGTGCCGGGTATTGGCGAGAAAGGAGCCTGTAAGTTGGTCGGAGAGTTAGGAGAGGTGGAGAATATCTTGGCTAACCTCGACTCCATCAAGGGTAAACAACGCGAAAAGATCGAGGCGTGGGGCGATAAATTGCTCCTCTCGAAGCGTTTGACTACCATCTGTACGGATGTCCCCGTGGAGTTCAATGCCGAGGCGTTGGAGATTTGCGAGCCTAATTATAATGAATTGAAGGCACTCTACTCCGAGTTGGACTTTACGCTCTTTATGCGTGATCTGCACAATCTCGCGCCCGAAGATCCCACAGCGTCTAAACAAGATCCTCAGCACCAATTAATAGATGCTACGCGCAATCGTGTGGCACAAGCCAAGGAGAAATCTTTGCAGGGCCAAGGCGATTTGTTTGCTATGTTTGAGGCTCCTGCCGCAGAGCCTGCTGCAAGAAATGTTGCAATAGAGAATAGCACAAATGTTGCAACTGAGGCGACTCCTCAGGCCGTGGATGAGACTATTTTTGAGCAGGATGATGAGCCTTTGGTAGAGCAACTCCGTACAATACATGATACCCCTCATACCTACCATCTTATCCGCGAGGAGCAGGCCTTGAGGGAGTTGGTCGAGCGCCTGAGCCGCGAGAAAGAGTTCTGCTTCGATACCGAGACTACAGGTTTTGATATCTATCGTGACCGCATCGTAGGTCTTTCGCTCTCGGTCGAGGCGCATGAGGCGTGGTATGTGGAGTTTACGGAGTCCAATAGCGCAGCGTTTGCCGAGGTGGTGCGCCCACTCTTTGAGAATGAGTCGATTAGCAAGGTGGCTCAGAATATGAAATTCGATATCATGGTGCTTCGTAGATTGGGTATCGAGGTGCGAGGAGAGAAGATTGATACTATGATTCTCCACTATCTGCTCGATCCCGAATCACGTCACAATATGAACTATATGGCCGAGCGATATCTGAGATACCATCCTATCGAGATCGAAACTTTGATTGGTCGCGGGGCGCGTCAGCTTACGATGGATCAGGTCAATATCGAGGCTGTCAAGGAGTATGCTGCCGAGGATGCCGATATCACTCTTCAGCTTAAGCACACGCTCTGGCCTCAGATCGAGGAGCAGGGTTTGGTGGAGTTGTATCGCAAGGTTGAGGAGCCGATGATAGAGGTCTTGTGCGATATGGAGATTGCGGGTGTGAAGATTGATTCTGAGCAACTTGCCGAGTATGCCGTGGAGCTTAACCGCGAGTTGCAGCGTCTTGAGCAAGAGATTCGCACCGAGGCCGATGAGCCAATGCTCAATGTCAATTCGGCACGTCAGTTGGGCGAGGTGTTGTTTGGCAAGTTGAAGATCAGCGACAAACCCAAGATGACCAAGACTCGCCAATACTCTACCGATGAGGAGTATCTTCAGGGCTTCGCCTCGAAGCATCCTATTGTGGAGAAAATCTTGACCTATCGTGGCGTTAAGAAGCTCATCTCGACCTATGTCGAAGCACTTCCGCAGTTGGTTAATCCTGTGTCGGGGCGTATTCATACCTCGTTTAATCAGGCAGTGACAGCTACGGGCCGATTGTCTTCTACCAACCCAAATCTGCAAAATATCCCCGTCAGGGATGATATGGGGCGCCGTATCCGCGAGGCATTTGTACCTTCGGATGAGGAACATTTGTTGCTATCGGCAGATTATAGTCAGGTGGAGCTGAGGTTGATGGCGCACCTAAGTGGCGATTCTTCGCTTATCGAGGCCTTTGCTCAGGGTGAGGATATTCATGCCGCTACCGCAGCCAAGCTATTCCATAAATCTATCTCGGAGGTCACACCCGAAGAGCGCCGCCGTGCCAAGACAGCCAATTTCGGTATTATATACGGTATCTCGGCTTTTGGTTTGAGCCAGCGCCTTGACATCCCTCGTAAGGAGGCCAAGGAGCTTATTGACGGCTATTTTGCTACCTACCCCAAGGTCAAGGAGTATATGGATCAATCTATCGAGCGAGCCAAGGAGCGAGGTTATGTCGAGACGGTCTTTTCGCGCCGCCGTTATCTGCGCGACATCTCTTCACGCAACGCCGTGGCACGAGGTGTGGCTGAGCGCAATGCCATAAATGCCCCTATTCAGGGTAGTGCTGCCGACATTATGAAATTGGCAATGATAGAGATTGCGCGCCGCTTTAAGGCTGAAGGCATACGCTCACGCATGATTTTGCAGGTGCACGATGAGGTTATCGTGGATATGCTACGTCAGGAGCAGGAGCAGGTGGTGCGTATTGTCAAGGAGTCTATGGAGAGCGTAGCACAACTGCGCGTGCCGCTTATCTCCGATGCTGGCATAGGTCATAATTGGCTCGAAGCGCATTAGAGCTTATGTAGGCTATGAGTAAACTGCGTAGGGTGTCTAACACATGTTGTTAGGCACCCTCCGAAGGTTGATAGGCAACTTATAATAGCCTTGTAGCTTGATTATAAGGTTACACCGTGTTTGAAAATCGCAATTTCGCGATAGCCCTTCTCCTCGTTTAGGGTCAATCTGCCGCTTGCCACCTCTATGATATAGTCTATAAAACGGCGGCTCAGACTCTCCATGCTCTCGCCCTCGACCAAAGAGCCTGCATTGAAGTCGATCCATGAGCGCTTCTGATTATATAGTGCCGTATTTGTCGAGACCTTCACCGTAGGTACAAATGTCCCAAATGGAGTTCCACGCCCCGTGGTGAACAACACAACGTGGCATCCAGCCGCTGCTAAGGCGGTGCTTGCCACAAGGTCGTTACCCGGTGCGCTCAAGAGATTAAGCCCATTTTTTGTGACTCTCTCTCCATATTCGAGCACATCTTCCACTATCGAACTTCCCGATTTCTGGGTGCATCCCAATGACTTCTCTTCGAGCGTGGAGATTCCGCCCGCCTTGTTTCCTGGTGATGGATTCTCGTAGATGGGCTGGTCGTTACGGATGAAGTAGTTCTTAAAGTCGTTGATCATCCTGACCGTAAGGTTAAAAATCTCTTCATCCCTGCAACGATTCATCAGCAACGTCTCGGCACCAAACATCTCTGGTACCTCGGTGAGGATGGTCGCTCCTCCCTGAGCTACGATATAATCAGAGAATACACCAAGCAGAGGGTTGGCCGTAATGCCCGAAAGTCCATCTGAGCCTCCGCACTTGAGTCCGATTCGCAGTTTTGAGAGAGGCACATCCCTACGTTTGTCCTCTTTGGCGATGGCATACATCTCTCTTAGCAGCTTCATGCCCTCCTCGATCTCATCATCTACTCTCTGTGATACCAAAAAACGCACTCTCGTTGGATCATATTCTCCTACGAACTCGCGGAATGCATCGGGTTGATTGTTCTCACACCCCAGACCTACGACAAGCACAGCTCCTGCGTTGGGGTGCAGCACCATATCGCGCAGTATCTTGCGGGTATTTTCGTGGTCATCACCCAACTGAGAGCATCCGTAGTTGTGCGGAAAAGCGATAATGGAGTCTATACCCTTGCACTCGGTCTCCTTGCGAAGCTCTTCGGCGAGTTGGTTTGCTACGCCATTTACGCATCCCACCGTAGGTATAATCCATATCTCGTTGCGTATGCCTGCCTCTCCATTTGGGCGGAGGTAGCCTTTGAAGGTGCGCTCTTCGTTGGTGAAGGTCTGCTCCTCAAATTTTGGGGTATAGGTGTATGTATCCAGCCCCGAAAGATTGGTCTTCATACGCTTATCATCCAGCAGGCACCCCTTTTTGACCTCCGCTACGGTATGAGATATGGGGAAACCATACTTTATCACCATCTCTCCTTGAGCAAAATCCTTGAGGGCGATTTTATGCCCCGTAGCGATATCCTCTTTTAGCTCCACTCTCATGCCATTAAGCTCTATTATCATGCCCTTAGTCAATGGGCATAGAGCTACGGCTACGTTGTCCGCAGGGTTTATCTGAATATATCGAGTCATAATCATTAAATTAACCGACAAGCTCTTTGACCGTCTGGAGCATGCCCTGATTCTGAATCTTATCTATGTAGTAGGCTACGCGCTCAGCCAAGAGAGGAATCGAGTTGAGATCCTCTCCCCAAATAGAGGTTGTTCCGAGGACTCTCTCTACCAAATTCTCCACCGAGCCTTCGCTCCAAAGTTGTGTGAGCAGAGCCATAATCTCAGGCGCATCATTTGGGATAATCTCCACTCCGTCAGCTCGCTTGCCGCCACGATAATATACCATGATGGCCGCAAGACCTAAGACAAGTCCTTCGGGAAGGGTGCCTTTGCGCTTGAGATACTCCTTTAGACCTGGCAAATCGCGTGTGGCATATTTGGGGAATGAGTTGAGCATGATGGAAGTCACCTGATGGTCAACAAACGGATTGTTGAAGCGTTCGAGGACATCCTCGGCAAACTTCTGCAACTCAGCCTTTGGCAGATTGAGAGTCTCCATCAACTCATCAAACATCACACGATGGATAAATTTGCCGATAACCTCATGCTGGCAAGCGTCTCTTACGATATCCACCCCCGCGAGGAATGCCACGGGCGAGAGAACGGTGTGAGGGCCGTTGAGCAGAGTCACCTTGCGCTCGTGGTATGGCTCCTCCGATGGTACAAAGAGTACGTTGAGCCCAGCCTTGTTTGCTGGGAACTCCTCGGCTACAGATTCTGGCGCCTCTATCACCCAAAGGTGGAATGCTTCGCCCTGTACGACCATGTTGTCATCGTAGTCGAGCTTTGCTTTGATCTGCTCGATCTCCTTGCGAGGGAATCCAGGCACTATGCGGTCAACCAAGGTAGCATATACTCCGCAGGCACTTTCAAACCACGCCTTAAACTCCTCGCCGAGATTCCACAACTCGATATATTGGTAGATGGTCTCTTTGAGTTTATGACCGTTCAGAAAGATAAGCTCACAAGGGAAGATGATGAGTCCCTTCGCTGGATCTCCCGCAAAGTGTTTGAATCTATGGTAGAGCAACTGAGTCAGCTTGCCAGGGTATGAACTCGCTGGAGCGTCATCGAGTTTACAACTTGGATCGAAATTGATACCCGCTTCTGTAGTATTGGATATCACAAACCTCATCTCTGGTTGCTCGGCGAGGGATAGGAAGGCATCGAAATCTTGGTATGGGCTCAATGCTCGGCTGATTACGTCAATCATGCGCAGAGAGTTGATCACCTCGCCATTGCTCAATCCTTGCAGATTGACATGGTAGAGGCCATCTTGGGCATTGAGGGCATCAATCATACCCTTTTCGATAGGCTGAACTACGACTACGCTGGAGTTGAAATCGGTCTTTTCATTCATATTTGAGATAATCCAGTCAACAAATGCGCGGAGAAAATTTCCCTCTCCAAACTGGATTATACGCTCAGGACGTATTGCCTTGGGGGCATTCTTGCTATTTAATGCTTTCATCTTTTAGCTTCAATGTGCTTAAAATTCAACCAATATTCTAAATACCTTTCCAGGATTCTCGGCCCATTGTTTGAGAGTCTCTTCGGCCTCTTCGGGCTTTATTACGGCTGAGATCAATTCATCCTTAGGGCATGTTCCGTTTTGCAGGTATTGTATTACAGCGCGGAAATCCTCAGGCATGGCGTTGCGCGAGCCGCGTATATCCAGCTCCTTCTGTACGAAGTATTTGGTCTGGAACGATACCTCACTCTTGGCATAACCGATACAGACTACTCGCCCCGTAAAACCGACAATGTCGATGGCTGTAGTGTAAGTGATCGGGCTACCCACAGCCTCGATTACCACATCAGCCATAAGTCCATCCGTTAGAGCCTTTACTCTCTCTATGACATTCTCTGACTTGGAGTTAATCACCTCCTTTGCACCGAGCCTTTTGGCCAAAGAGAGCTTCTCATCGTCAATATCCAGAGCGATAACCCTTGCTCCGCGCAGCGAAGCTCTGACGATAGCTCCCAGACCGATCATGCCACAACCGATGACGGCTACTGTGTCAATATCTGTTACCTGAGCTCTCGAAACGGCATGGAATCCGACACTCATAGGCTCTATCAGAGCGCACTCCTTTTGGCTAAGATCTGCTGCGGGGATAATTTTTTGCCAAGGCAGAGCGATGTACTCCTGCATCGAGCCGTTGCGCTGAACTCCGAGTGTTTGATTGAACTCACAGGCGTTCACCCTGCCGTTGCGACAAGAGGCGCATGTGCCGCAATTTGTATATGGATTGACCGTCACCCTCATCCCCTGCTGAAATCCTGCGGGGACTCCCTGACCTATCTGCTCTATTGTGGCACTTATCTCATGACCAGGGACAACGGGCATCTTAACCATCGGGTTTTTGCCCAAAAAAGTATTTAGATCGGAGCCACAGAATCCGACATATCTGACGCGAAGCAGAATCTCGCCAGCCGCAGGAGTTGGCTTATTGATATCGGTTACCTTGATATTACCTGCCTCGATAATTTGCAGAGCTTTCATAAGCTAAATCTATAAATTTTTATATTCTATATTAGTTTTGAGCCTTATCGACTTTATAACCCTTCCAACCGTAGTAGGCTATGAAGAAGAAACATACCAAAGGAATGAGGTATGCCACCTGATAGAAGTTTGGATTGTGATTCATCACATAAGCCGTAAACTGAGGTACGCACGCATTACCCACGATAGCCATTACCAGAAATGCCGAACCGCTCTTGGTATCCTCGCCCAAATCTGTCAGAGCCAAAGAGAACTGCGTAGGGTACATAATTGACATGAAGAACGACACACCCAACATAGCATAGAGTCCGATCATACCGCCATATATTACGATTACGGCGCAAAGTATGATATTGGCAATACCATAAACCAACAACATATCCTGAGGGCGGAACTTCGACATGAGCATCGTACCGATCCATCTTCCAGCCAGAAAGGCGAGCATATAGAAGCCGAAGAATGTGGTGGCCTGGCTCTCAGGCAGACCTACATACATACAACAATATACCAAGAAGAGGCTATTGATGGCGGTCTGACCACCGTTGTAGAAGAATTGTGCTATGACACCCCAACGAAGATGTTTACGCTTTAAGACTCCGAAATTTATCAACTTCTCATCGGCCTTATGCTCCGCGCTCTCGTCTGCGATTTTAGGGAACTTGGAGAAGATGAAAATCACGGCAATCAGGATGAGTAATCCTGCAAGCATCAGGTATGGTAGCTTCATCGAGTCGGTCTCCATCTGGATATATCCCTCCCAACCGCCAGGATAATCCGCAGGCAGAGTCTCTCTTGTGTAGTTATAACCCGTCAGGACAAGTTTGCTGAGGAACATTGCAGCGATAAAGGCTCCCAATCCGTTGAATGATTGTGCCAGATTCAATCGGCGTGGCGCACTCTCGGCATCTCCAAGGGCGGTCACATATGGGTTTGCCGCAGTCTCAAGGAAACACATTCCCGTTGCGATGATAAAGAAGATGGCCAAGTATGCCCAATACTCCTTTATCGCTGCTGCGGGGAAGAATAATAGACCTCCAACGGCAGCGAGTGCCAAACCAAATATGATACCCGACTTATAGCTGAAGCGTTTCATAAACATAGCTATCGGGATCGGGAATATAAAGTAAGCCATCCAATATGCGGCCTCGGTAAATGATGCCTCAAAAGCGTTCAACTCACAAGTCTTCATCAACTGACGGATCATCGTAGGCAGAAGATTACTGCTGATTGCCCAAAGGAAGAAGAGACTGAAAACGAGTGTAAGCGGAATTATGTATTTGTTCTTTTTCATTCTGACATATTTTTAATGTATGGTAACTCTGGTAAATTCTTAAAGCCATAGAAAGCTTGAGCGTTCAGGCCTAAGAATAGGCGTTTGTCGCTCTCTAAGATCTCCTCCGACTTGGTGATAAAGTCGTAAGACATCTTGTAGGTGATGGCTGTGATGGTTCTTGGGTAGTCCGAGCCCCACATAAGTTTCTCATATCCGACCAAATCTGCCGCCTCGCGAATGGCTTTGATAGCCCCCTTGAAGGGATAAAACTCATCGTTGAAGAGCCATGTGATACCTCCCGACTCGATCATGACGTTTTTGTGTCGGGCCAAAAGAATCTGCTTCTGCCAATCGGGCTTGGTGACCATGCCGAAGTGGCCGATTGCAATCTTCAGTTCAGGACACTCGGCGATGATATCCTCCATCTCGCCTATCTGAGTATCGCCCTCAGCCATGTCGATCGAGAGTATGATATTATGTTTCTCCATCAGGCGGAACATATCCATCATCTCTGGCGAATTGAGCAAGACTCTGCCGCTCTTTAGTTCAAGACGATGTGCTGGGATTTTTATAGCCTTAAAACCTTTGCTGATGAGCTCTTTGGCCTGCTCCAAGAATCCTGGTTTGCGGAATTCGCACATTCCACAGACAAAGAAGCGATCGGGATACTTCTCCATTACCTCCAACAGGTAATCGTTCTGTATGCCATCGATATACTCCTGAGTCACCACAGCTGCCCCAACCTGAGCATAGTTCATATTTGCGAGGAATACCTCGGCCGAGTTTCTGCCATCAATCATGAAGGGAGGAAGCATCTGCCTTACCTCCCCCATAAACAATGATTGACCATTCTCCAAAGTCTTTATCTTTTCTCCATTGACCTCGGTATCTTGATGTAGCCACAGGTGTGAATGGGCGTCAATGATTGTATACATACTCCTAAGTTTAAGAATTAGCCCAACTTACTCTCTGCTGATGGCCGATAATCTCCTTGACCTTCTCCACCAAAGACCAATCGATTGGCTCCTCAAGATATTTGATATTCTTCAGCACGCTCTCTGGTCTTGCCGAGCTGAATAGTGTGGTCTGGATTCGTGGGTTGCTTACGGCATACTGCAAAGCGAGTTTCTCGATAGGGTATCCCTGCTCGGCGCAATACTGAGCAGCCTTGGCGCACGCCTCTACCAAAGGTTTTGGCGCGGGATGCCAATCTGGAATACCTCTCTGAGTCAAGAGTCCCATCGAGAATGGCGAAGCATTGATAATACCCAACCCCTTCTCTTCGAAGTAGTCGAGGAAATCTACCAATTTATCATCGTTCAAGGTGTGGTGGCAGAAGTTGAGTACCGACTCCACCGTACCCTCTGGCGAGTTGTCAAGAACCCACTTGAGGTTCTCAAGTTGCAGGTCTGTGATGCCAACATGCCCCACAACCCCCTTCTCCCGAAGCTCAACCAGCGCAGGCAAAGTCTCGCCCACGACCTGATTCAGATCGGCAAACTCTATATCGTGTACGTTGATAAGGTCGATATAGTCGATATTCAGACGCTCCATACTCTCATATACACTCTCCGTAGCGCGCTTGCCCGAATAGTCCCAAGTATTTACGCCATCTTTACCATATCTTCCCACCTTGGTAGATAGTACAAATGAATCACGAGGCAACTCTTTGAGAGCCTTGCCCAATACGGTCTCAGCCTTATAATGGCCATAATATGGAGAGACATCTATGAAATTCAATCCATTTTCAACGGCAGTAAATACTGCCTTTATAGCCTCTGCTTCATTGATCGAGTGGAAAACACCACCCAAAGAAGATGCGCCAAAACTCAGTACAGGCACTTTGAGGCCTGTCTTTCCCAATTCACGATACTCCATTATTTTAAATCATTTAAAGGTTAGCAAATAATCCAGCTCGCTCCCAGGGCGAGCTCGCCTACAAACGCGTGTATTAAACTCGTACAGGCTTTGATACAAAAATAAGAAAACTTTTTGTAAATAAATATAGTGCCTCGCCCTATTCTATATTTCATACGTTAAGTCTCACACGTTGCTTTAGGCTGATTCCTCTGTCGCAGGTGTGGAGCGTTAAGGGCAGGCTGTTTAACAACACAAAAAAGGTCGCAGAGCGTTGATGCCCTGCGACCTCTTATTTTCTATATCACTTCTGACTACTTCTTGATGAGCTTCATTGCGAAACCACCACCCTGAGCCATAGTAACCTTCACCTTCTTAGAAGAGTCAACGCTCTGCTTAACGATGCGGAAGTCACGAGCGATGACGTTAGCACGGTAACCGTCAACCATGTTTACCAACTCATACTGGCCCTCTGGCAAGAACGAGAGGTCGATCTCTACCTGACGCTGGTTCCAGTTGTTAAGACCACCGACATACCAGTCATCACCGCTGCGGCGTGCGATAACAGCATACTCGCCAACCTTACCATCCAAAGCCTTAGTCTGGTCCCATACAGTTGGGATAGAGGCGATGAACTGAGTACACTCTGGCTCCTGCTCGTAGTTAGATGGAGAGTCACACAACATGTTGAATGGAGCCTCGAATACAACGTACATAGCCAACTGGTGGCAACGTGTACCCTGACTCATAGGATCAGAGTTGCTTACGCGGTAAGATGACTTTGTACCGTTGAGCATAGCACCCTGAGTATAATCCATAGGACCTGCAACCATACGGATGAATGGGATCTGAGTGTCGTATGTTACCTGATCGAAATCAGAGAAACGAGACCACTTCATCTGCTCCAAACCGTTTACACCCTCGTAGTTTACTACGTTAGGATACTTTCTTGAAAGACCACAAGGCTTGTAAGCACCGTGGAAGTCACACATCAAGTGATACTTTGCACCGAGTGCAGCAGCACGCTCGTAGAACTCAACCATCTTCTGGTCGTCACGATCCATGAAGTCGATCTTGAAGCCCTTAACACCCAACTCTGAGTAGTGCTTGAATACGTTCTCCATGTCGCGATCTACAGCCCAGTAACCGCCCCAAAGAACGATACCTACGCCACGATCTTTAGCATAGTTGCAAAGGTGCTTGATGTCGATCTCAGGAATAACCTGCATAAGGTCTGCCTTGCGGTTTACGTTCCAACCCTCATCAAGGATAACGTACTCGATACCGTTAGCTGCAGCGAAGTCGATGTAATACTCGTAAGTGCGGTTGTTTACGCCTGGCTGGAAGTCAACACCACGCAAACCCCAGTCGTTCCACCACTCCCAAGCAACCTTACCAGGCTTGATCCATGATGTATCGCCGATTACGTTCTCGTGGCTCAAGCGGAATACCATATCATCATCCAAAAGCTCAGCATCGTTGTTGGCAACGATACAAATACGCCATGGGAATGAACGCTCACCCTCAACCTCTGCGATGTATGGCTTGCGGCTCTCTACCAAACCCTGCAACATATTGTGACCGCCCTGCTTAATCTTGTCAGGTACTGGAGCGTAGTGAGACTCCAAAGTGTTGTCGTTGTTGCTGTTGTAGAGGTACATACCTGGGTAGCTTGTAAGGTCAGTCTCAGTGATACAAACCTTGCGGTCACCCATATCAACCAATACAGGCAAGAACATCAAACGCTTCTGGCCCATCTTTGTCATAGGCTCGATCACGTAAGGTGTCTCGAAAGAGTTGAAATACTGCTCAGAGAACTCCTTGTTGGCGTTAGAGCGAGTGTATGAACAGAAAACTGTAGGCTCACCTGCGAAAGCGTACTCCGAAATCTCGTTCTTAACGGTGTAAGCACCCTTGCGAGTAGAGATGAAGCGGTAAGCTGCAGCCTCATCGTATGCGCGGAACTCGATAGCATAGTCGCCCTTGAATGTAAGAGTCAAAGTAGAGCACTTGTCATCTACCTGAGCCTTCTTGTAGAGTGGAGCAGGGATCACCTCATCAATCTTACCTGCTACAGCCTTCTTAAGACGTGGAGCCACACCCCAAGTCTCGTTCTCGCCAATCTGCATAGCGATCTGAGAAGGGTTGAGTACTGTCTTACCATCAGCCTCGACACTCCAACGGATGTCCTGATCGATAGTGACAGTCACCTTCAATGTACCATCAGGTGAAGAGATGCTCTTCACTGTAGGCTTAGCCTCGGCAGCTACCATAGCGCACATGGCCATCATCAAAAATAATACTTTCTTCATTGTTTTATAAAATAAGTTGTTTTTATTGTGTTTTCTGCGTCAAAGTTAAGCATTTTTCATCCGAAAACTAAATTTATAACTATCTTTACATAGCAAAAGTGTAAAATCTTTGATTTTATAGACCTTTTATCGACTAATTATTTGAAAAGTAACACTTGTTTGAATGACTCCGACCAACTTGCAACTCATCGAGCAGTTTATCTCCCATATCCTTTCCATCAAGCGATATTCGCCCCTTACGGCGCGTAACTATCGCCACGATTTAGAGGAGTTTCTGCGTTGGGGAGAACTCTCATCGGGTGGAGATTTTGAGCTTTTGCAGGTCAAGGGCGAGGATCTGCGCCGTTGGATGATGACTCTCTCTGAAGAGGGTAAGATGAAGAGCGCATCGATCAATCGCACGCTCTCCTCTTTGCGCTCATTTTATCGCTATTTGCGCCATGAGTCTTTGGTCGAGAAAAATCCCTTCGTGGGGGTAAACTCGATGCGTACATCTCGCCGATTGCCCAAATATGTGGCCGAGGAGCAGATGGTGTATGTGGTTGAGCGAGTGTTGCAGGATGCTGAGAGTGAAGATTATATCGAGGCTCGTAATGCGCTGGTCGTCCTCCTGTTCTATGCTTCAGGCCTACGCCTTGCCGAGTTGGTGGGGCTCAACGTGGGCGATTTTGCTTCTGACTTTAGCGTGCTAAAGGTCAGAGGTAAGGGCGATAAGGAGCGAGTTGTACCTATCGTTAAGCGTCTAAGGGAGATAATCATAAGATATATTTCTCGTTTTTTGGCCGATAAAATTTGGAATTCTCCTCAAAAACCACTATTTTTATCAAAGCGTGGGGAACGTATCTCGCGGAGCGATGTTCAACGCACTGTGGCACGTCTTCTGCGGGAGTGTGGGGTAGAGGGTAAAAGCTCGCCACATGTTTTGCGTCACACCTTCGCTACCCATCTCTTGAACGAGGGGGCAGACCTTAGGGAGATACAAGAGTTGTTGGGGCACTCATCGCTCAGAGCTACTCAAGTATATACCCACAACAACATCGCCCAACTAAGGCGCATATATTCCGAGGCACATCCTCGCTCGGCAGAGGAAGAGGTGGAGTAGAGTTGGGAAAGATGTGGCCAAAAGGGTTAATCGCCTTGGAGCCTTAGGGCTGAGGGGCGTTTAGATAATGTTTAACTTTAAATTTTAAGGCTATGAACGTACAGATCCAGTCAGTGAAGTTCGATGCAGGACAGAGATTGCTCGAATTCATCGAGAAGAAATTAGCCAAGTTGGACCGTGTTGCTGGTGATGCAACAGGTATTGATGTAGTGTTGAAACTTGAAAAAGATGACGAGCACGGCAACAAAATTGCAGTTATCACTCTGCGAATGCCAGGCGGTGACATCCGCGTGGAGGAGCAGGCTCGTACATTCGAGGAGGCCATCGACAAATCTATGGATGTCCTAAAGCGTCAGATTGAGAAACGCAAGGAGAGATAATTCATTAGAGGATATTTTACTTTTTTTGTAAGGTTCGGGAGGTTGTCGAGGCGTAGCTCAGGCAACCTCTTTTGTTTTTTAGGTCAATGACTCCTCCTCTGGCGTTGTTCGTTGGGATGGAGAGTAAATAAATCAGTGAAAAATGTCGTTTAAAAAGAGTCCTCAGCAGATTGAGAAATACCAGAAGCACTACTCCGAGCAGGGGCTCAGAGATAAACTCGCCAAGGTGGCTCGGCGTGCAGGTATCAAGGTGGTCTATCTTGTGTTGCTACTCTTCTACGCCTTGCGGAGTGATAAAATCTCGGTCAAGGATCGCACCATCATCTTCGGTGCATTGGGTTATTTCATCTTGCCGTTGGATATTCTGCCCGATTTGATTCCTCTGTTGGGTTATACCGATGATTTGGGTGCTTTGGCCATAGCCATCGGGCGTGTTGCGATGAATATAGATGATGATGTGAAGAGTCGGGCACGCACCAAGTTGGGAGAGTGGTTTCCCGATTATGATCAGAAAAAAATAGAAGATGTGGAGTAGCTTTCCCACATCTTCTTTTCGTTTGTGCTATTTCTGCCCGTAGCTCTATTTGCGCGGAAGAATCCTGCGTAGAGATTTCATCCAACGCTTTGCCATAAGCGTTGAGCCCTCCTTGTTGGGGTGTACTCTATCTTGTATCGTATGCTTTTGCCAATCCCAACCTTTGGCTTGATTAACCAAGATGATCTTTTTTGAGTCAAACTCCTTGACCATCTTTTTAATCTGTTTGTTGAGTTCGGGGATATAGGAGTATTTCGGTAACTTACCGCTTGTAATTGTTTGGGCGACAAGTATTTTTACATCGGGGTTTAGCTTGATTATCTTCTCGATTATCGACCTATGTGCTGCTATCATCCCTCCTACGGGCTTCTCCTCTATGAAGTGGTTGTGTCCAGCGTGCAGCAGCACCACATCTGCGGGATATTTGCCGTAGAGTTGCTCTATCTGCTCCTCGATATATTCTACCGTACGACCACTAAAACCGCAGTTGTGTATCTCCAGATCGTTTAGCTTTGTGGATTTTGGCCCTAAGAATGAGACCGAGTACCCACCCTCGTTGAGCATCTGCCACAATGGTAGGGTATAGCTCTCGAATTTGCTGCCTCCGCCCTGCGTGATGGAGTCTCCTAAAGCTAAGATAGTGGTTGTTTTGACCTCTTGCGCCCATGCACCCATGCAAACGTGAAGCATAAGCCCCAGAGTCAGCGTTATCCGTAAAATTCTCTTCATAAAGCTTTCTGATAGTTAAAAGCAAGAGGATGCTCGACCACGATTTAGCCTTGCACCCTCTTGATGTTGTTCAGTTTTACTCCTTACAGATTTTGGAGTTTATGAATCTTACTTCTTAGGCTTCTTGTATGTAGGCCAAGCACCACCCATATTGTAGAGCTGGTTGTTCTCCAAGCCTGTCTTACCCATACCCTTCTTCATCAACGTCTTGAGCTGGTTAAGGTGCGAAGTATATACGCCACGAGGCAATACACCATGCTCGGTACAGATGCCTGCTGCAATACCTACAACCTCACCCATCATACCTGTGGTACGCATCACACGTACAGTACCCAAGCCGATGTGTGTCACGCTGATATCACGACCTGCCATGAAGAGGTTGTCGATATTGCGAGAGTAGAGACAACGATAAGGCACTGCGTAAGGATTGGTCTTGCCGTGTACGCAAATTGACTTAAACTCATTGCCTGGGAAGTGAGCTGTATTCTTTGGATCTGGATAGTGGAGGTCGATGCTCCAAGTTGTTGTGAACGATGCATCTGGATACTTAACCTCGTTGATAAGGTCGTTCTCTGTCAATACATGATCACCCAACAGACGGCGAGACTCGCGCTTACCTGCGATGTAAGCTACCCAACCCATCGTGCGGTTCTTGTAGTTGTCGTTATCGGTGAGACGATTCTTCAGATAGCTCCAGTTAGAGTAAACTACCATCAAACCATAGTCACGGATTCGCTCAAACTCCTTCACTTGGTCGCGGTTCATACCTGTCTCCCAAGTCCACTCACCCATAGTCACCTTCTGGCAGCTCTCGTCTGTGAACTTAAGACCATAC
Organism: Alistipes sp.; assembly: GCA_017391185.1. GTDB lineage: Bacteria > Bacteroidota > Bacteroidia > Bacteroidales > Rikenellaceae > Alistipes. The sequence goes on from JAFOZN010000197.1 coordinate 17,140, forward strand.
TCAAATACAGGGAATGACTGCTCTGTCTTCTCCTCTACCGAGTACCACTGTACAGATGAACCCATAGTCATCTTATCGCCCTTCTCAGGAGCCGATGGCTCGTTGTAGTCGCTACGAGCCTCACGTCCCATAGAGAAGTCTGCACCTGCCAAGTAACCGACAGTACCATCACCCGTACAGTCTGAGTAGATAGGAGCTACGAACTTCACGATCTCGCCAGTCTCGATATGCTGAGCATATACAGCCGAGATGTGACCATTCTTGCTATCTACCTTATATACGCGATATGATGGATAGAGATCCAAATTCTCCTTCTCAGCCTCCAAGAAAGCACGCTTCTTGTCATCCTCGTAGAACTCTGCAGGCTGAGCGTTACCGCCCTTCAATGGACCAAACTCCTTGATCATATTACCGAGGTTGGTATAAGGCTCCATCTCGATGTGACCACCCAAGTGAACACGTGTCTCAGAAGAGTTACAACCACCCCAGATAGGACGGTCATTGATCAAAGCAACCTTAGTACCCATGCGAGCCGCAGCAACTGATGCGCAGATACCTGCTACACCACCACCTACTACGACAAATTGATACTTCACCTCACGAATCTCCTTACCTGAGTTCTGCTCGCGGAACGAAGCCAAAGCCTCACCCTCGGCAGGTGGCAAGAGAGTCTTGTTGGTTGTGAGCCAAATAGCATCGCAACGACCATCAAAACCCTGCAAATCGTGTAACTTCAACTCAGCCTCCTGACCGACTCTTGCCGAGCCAGCATATTGCCACATCCACTTGTTACCCTTTGTACCCAAGGTTGTTGGTAACTCCTTACCGTCAACGCTTAGCTTGAAAGCACCGGGGCCTTCAGCCTCACTCCAAGGTGAAGTCCAGTTGTAGGTGCGTACCCAAACATGGTACTTGCCAGCGCGTGGCAGAGTGATCGTAGTCGAAGCATCCTCGACAGCCTGTCCCATACCGTGAGCAATCAAGTATGGAGAGCCCATCTCGAATGTGAACTGCTGATCTACGCTCCATCCGCCCTTCTGAGCGAAGCCCTCGGTCTCTACCCAAAGCGAAGCATCGGGCTGTGTAGAGCATGCAGCCAAGCTGAGCAAGGCGAGCAGTGTAAATAATACTTTTTTCATGATATTTTCTTCTATAAACGATTAATATTCTGTGTTTTATATCCTCTTAGGCAAAGATATGGAAATAATACACAAAAAACAAAGCAAGCCTGCCGAAAAAATATACGCAGGCTTGCTTTTATTATAATCTTACTATTTATACTCAAACCAAGCCGTAGCCTTAGTGTCGCAATCCACCTTTACGCGGATCCAACGAGCCTGGAACGACTGTGGGAAGCGATGCTCAAAGGTCTGACCTGGAGTAACCTTGAAGTCACCATACTTAAACCACTGGCCATCACCCGTAGGATCAACCTCTACAGTGAATGTAGCGTCACCCGAATTTGAGTGTGTGAGCTGCATTGTACGCTTGTCGTAGAAACCGATAAGGAATGCGTCTGAAGGCTCACCAGCCTTAACAGGAGTCTCTACCCAAGGACCACCATGTCCCACAGGCTTACCCATCTTCCACAAATCATCGATAGCACCTGCCCAAACTGCAGCCTTGCCATCCTCCGATAGAACGATATGAGCGTTCTCCTCAGCCTTGCTGTGGTCGATACCTGTGAACATCATCATACCGCGATATGAAGCGTAGTCGTTGATAGCGAACTTGTGTGATGATACAGGGCGAATCTTAGCATAACCATCGGCGTTCTCAGCTGGAAGCTCATAGAATGTACCGTGGCAAGAGAAGAGGTCTCGCTCGGTAGCAACCTCGCGGCACAAACGCAACTTCTCAGCAGAGATCATCTCGTTATACTTGTCGTGTCCCAAAGGCAATCTCCAACGGCGATCCTTAGCATCTACGATGAGGATAGAACCCTTGTCAATCTCTACAACGTCCTCTGGAATAGCAAACTTGTCGGCAATATACTCTGCCATCTCAGCATCGTCCTTCGCCTGGAGCTTCATAGCGCCATCCAACTCGTAATATGACTTGCCATCAGCTGTTGTAGCCAAGATACCCAAAGCGCGGCGGTTGTCAGGCAAACCATACATCAAGCCCTCAGAATCTCCCGCCTGCTTGATTGTAGCAAGACCGTTGAAGATAGCGTCAGGCTCTGTTGTACGAGTCTCCTTCTCGGCCAATACGAATGTAAGGTCAGCGTTGATATCTGCGTTACTTGTAGCGCGGATCCACTCACCCTGGTCTGTTGTCTCGAAAGGTACGAAGATTGAAGTCTGTGCGCCAACCTCCACCTTGCGAAGCTCCGACCAGTTGTTATCACCCTTCTTGTCCACCTCGAAAGTGATCACTGCAGGCTTATTCGAGCGGTTAGCGATCCAAGCACAACGGTTATCCCAACCATTGAAGAGGAAAGGCTCCGATGCAACACCAGCCTTGATATCCTCCTTGAGCCAGATTGAACCACCAGCTGTTGTAGGACCTACGTTGTCTGGAGTTGACATATCGCCAAACCAGATATTTGAGTGTGACTGACCAGGGCCACCGATGTTACCCTTCTGCTTACGCTTGTTGAGGAACTCACTCTGTGCTGAGTCATCACAACCGAATACCAAACGACCATTCCAATTAGCGAAGTCGGCGATAACCTTCAAATAAGCACCGCGAGGTGTGATACCTGCTGTGTTAGCTGAAGTGAAGGTCTGTGGGAAGCGCCAGAACATACCGTGCATAGTCATCAAGTAGTCTGGATTCTCCTTTGTACCTACGTTGCGGATACGAGGCCACTCTGTATTCCAACCGTGTGCGCCATCATAAGCGAAACTTGCCTTTGGCAAGCGGTAGAATGTCCAACCCTTCTCAGGCTCGCGGCAAGCCAAGATTACTGACTTGTAGTCCCAACCGAGTGCCCAGATAGGATCGTTTACTGATTCATTACCCTCGATACCTCCAGGGCCTGTAATCTCGGTAAACTGCTTACGCATGATTACCTTCCAATCCTTGCCGTCCCACTCTGCCAATGAACCCGATGGAATGTCGAACTGTACGCGTGCCAACTCGCCCTCCTCACCGTTGTTAGAGTAAACTGCTACACCCTGGCTTGAGTAGAAGCCCTTACCGTGATATCCTGGCAAAAGTGGACTCAAGCGACCCTTGAAGCCCTCTTTCTGCATCTGGTTACCATCCTTGTAGAGAGTCTTTACCTCCAATGTCTTGACATCCACATCATAGAAACCAGCCTCCATCGAAGCGTAGAGGATTCTATTCTCAGGATCTGTCAAGTGCGCCGCATTACCTGTAGGACGACCTGGAGCAGCCTCATAAGTGATAGTTCTTACGTTACCCTTGGCATCGATCACGTGTGGACCGATGAAGAGCTGCTGACTTGGTTTATGGATCATACGGTTGGCTGGAGTACCACCGATACTCTCCTCACGAGTAATCTGCTGCAATTCGGGAGTAATCTCATAGAGCTTATCATCCGAACCAAAAGGCTGGTGTGGTGAGTATGAAACCACCCACAAGCGGTTGGCCCATGGCACCACAGCACCTGTACCGCACTCGCCCTGTGAGTTGTAGTATGCAAGATGAGGGTAGATACCGCTATAACATGGGTATCCTGTCTCATCTATGGCTGTAACCTTCTCTGACTGAGAGCATGATGCAGCCATCGCAGCCATCAAAATAGGGATAAATAGTTTGGTTATTTTCATCTTTGTTTAGGTTTTTTCTTAATACTACGGAAGCCCGACTTTCATCGGGCTACCGCAAGTATTGGTATGTTTAATTTTACCAGTTAGGATTCTGAGTAAGCTTATCGTTGATCAAACGATCTGATGCTGGGATAGGCCACAAGTAGTCACGCTCCTTGTCGAACTTACGCTCGGCAGCTACTTTGATATAACCTGCGTCAACCATGTACCTGATATCTGCGATACCGTTCTCATCGATCTGTGGAGTACCACCGATTGGGTAGTTACCCTCGTTCCAGTTCTTGATGAACTGCTTGTAATCAGCCGATACAGAAGCCTCATTACCATCCCATGAAGAGCTACCTGAATATACGCGCTTGAGGTAATATGATGGAGTGTTGAATACCTTCTCAGCCAATCTCCAACGCAACAAGTCGTGATAACGCCAGCCTTCCCAAGCCATCTCGATGAAACGCTCAGTACGGAGGATTGTACGCAACTGCTGCTGTGAGCTACCCTGAGCTACAACCTTTGGATAAGCGATACCTGTACCATTGTAAGCACGCTCGCGAATCTTGTTGATTGTAAGGTCAAGAACCTCCTGAGTGCACTTGTTCTGCTCGATCATAGCCTCAGCGTACATCAACAATACGTCACCGTAACGCAAGTAAGGATATGTAGTAGGCGCACCACTATGACCATTCTCCAACCATGTCTCGTCAACATACTTCTTCCAGATGAAACCGTGGTATGCAGCGTGCTCAGCGCGAGCCTTAGAATCTGTGTTGCTAACCATTGCACCCTTTGTGAAGTTCATAACCTCTGTACGAGTAGGAGATGGGCTGTGCTCTGCACCCAAGAATGCGTACTCAGCTGGGTCATATGTACCGTCCAATACCTTCTTATTGTGAGCTGTAGCGAAAGGAACTACTGTCATAGCCAAACGTGGGTCACGATTCTCGAAGAGATCCTTTGGATTGTAGAGTGGAGACTCATCGATAGGCTTACCATCGATACATGGATAAGCGCAAACCAACTCGTAAGATGGGCCATTTGTACCCCAACCACCTACTACACGACCTACAACGTTGTTTACGTCAGCAGCAGCGAAGTAGTACTTCTTCAAACCTACATCACCACGGAAACCGAAGATCAACTCTGGAGACCAAGCCGATGTAAAGAGCTCCTGATAGTTCTCATGCAAGCTATATACGCCCAAATCCATACAATCCTTAGCTGCAGTAGCTGCTACGTCATAGTCGCCATTCCAGAGAGCTGCACGAGCCTTGAATGCCATAGCAGCGCCCTTTGTTGCGTACTGGATACCACCGTGGCTCTCAGGCAACTTAGCGATAGCCTGATCGAAGCACCAGTATGCGTACTCCAAAACCTGAGCCTTTGGTGAACGAGCCGCAGAGTAAGCCTGATCGACTGTCATACCCTCCTTATCGAGGATTGCATCACCCCAGAAGAAAGCCAAGTTACCATAAGCGAAGCCCATGTAGAAATAAGCCTGACCCTCATAGAGCTGAATTGTAGTCTCAGGTACACCCATTGCGCGAGCGTTATCCAACTTACCGATGATACGCAATGCGCGAGCAATACCTTTATAATAATTCTGCCAGTGATTTTTTACTGTACCGTTCTCAGCAGTCATAGAACCGTTCTGAACCTCCTGGGTAGTGTTACGCCATGTCACATCATCTCCCCATGACTTATTGAAGATAGGGAAAAAGTCAGTGCGGTAGAAGTCGTTGACCGACATCTCAAGCTCCTGTTGAGTAGAGTACCAAGTCTCACTTGATCCCTCAGAAAGCGGAGCCAAATCCAAGTCGACGCAAGCCGTTAGCGCAAACGCCGAAGCAATACATGCAATTAATATCTTTTTCATATCGTTATACGCTTTTAGAATTTAACATTTACACCAAATACGAATGATGTAGAGATTGGGTGGCTACCCCAACCCATCTCAGGATCATAACCCTTAGGGAAGTTGCTGATCGCTGGGAGATCATTCACGCTAACGTAAACGCGAAGGTTCTTCATCATGATGTGCTTCAAAATATCCTGTGGCAAAGTGTAACCTACAGAGATGTTCTTAACACGGAAGTAACCGCCGTTGAAGAGCCAATAGTCAGAACCAGAGTAGCTTGAAGAGTTAGTATCGCTCAAACGTGGATACTTAACCTTAGCATTCTGTGCAGGTGTGTTGTGCTGGCTCCAGTAGTTACCCAAAAGCAACTCAGGTACTGCACCCCACTTGTTACGCAATGGCTGGATCCAATACTGGTTGAACAATACTCTCTGGTGACCTACACCCTGGAATGAGAGGCTGAAATCGAAGTTCTTCCAACCCATTGCGATGTTACCACCGTAGAGGTACTCAGGCAATGAGTTACCCATGTGAACCTTATCGTCAGAGTTGATTGTACCATCCTTCTTTACATCTACGTAACGTACGTCACCTGGCTTGTCGTTCTTAGACATTGTTGGAACAGGATTACCATTCTTATCCAACATATCCTTCTCTGTGAGGAACAAACCGTTTGACTTGTACATATACCACTCGTTGTAGTATGAACCCTCCTCGATGATCTTGTTACCAGAGATAGTGCGCTTGTCACCCATGTAACCCATCTTAGAGCGATAGTCAGAAACGTTAGCAGAAACGCTGTACCAGAAGTTCTCACCTACCTGATCCATCCACTTAACCTCAACGTCCCATCCCTGAGTGTGCATATCACCCGCATTCTGTGATGGAGCAGAGAAACCAGAGTATGATGGGAAACCGAGTGTAAGCAACATATCCTCAGTCTTCTTGTAGTAGTAGTCAGCTGTCAAGCTCAAACGCTGATCGAAGAACGATGCGTCAACACCTACACCATAAGTAGTAGTTGTCTCCCATGTAATGTCCTTAAATGCGTAGTAAACCTGAGCTGCGTTCTGAACAGCAGTAACCTCGCCCTTACCCTTGTTGTACATGTAGCTTGTACCGAAGTTCATAGAAGCCATGTATGGGAACTCAGAACCGATACGCTCGTTACCCAACTGACCGATAGAACCTCTAAGCTTCAAATAGTTAACGGCATTAACATTCTCCTTGAACCAAGACTCCTCAGAGATTACCCAACCTGCAGATACAGATGGGAATACACCCCAACGGCTATCCTTGTGGAAACGTGATGAACCATCGGCACGTACGTTAGCCTGGATCATATACTTATTCTTATAAGAGTACATCAAACGGCCGAATACTGACTGGTATGCGTTGTGACCTGCTGAACCAGAGTTGTACTGATAATCCTCAGGACCGATGTTCAAATAAGGATATGTATTCAAGAGGTAGTTGTTACGTGAAGCACCCAAGTTCTCCCAATTAGCTTTGTAACCCTCATAACCAACCATGGCGCTGAATGAGTGGTCACCCCACATCTTAGCGTAGTTAGCATAGAACTGGTATGTACGGTTGTTAGAGTCGTTACGAGTCTCTGAAAGGCTTGTAGTCTTCATTGTCTCGAACAATGTAGAAGCACCGTTCTCATAGAATACGTTAACAGCCTTCTGGAACTTCTTGTTCTTGTGGAAAGTGTAACGTGGAGCGAAGATACCTGTGATAGTAAGGCCCTTGAATGGCTTGATGTCGATCTGAGCCTTAGCACCGAACTTGTAGTAGTTGCTGAGGCTGTTACCACCCTCACGCAAAGCTGCCAAACCGTTGGCACCATCCTTAACGTCTGCGTAAGTACCATTCTCCCAGTAAGGACCATAGATAGGAGACATGATGTATGTCCAATCCATAGCGTTACCAAATGATGGAGATGTACTGTTAGAAGCAGAGAAGTCGAGGTTAACGCTTGCGTGCAACCACTTTGTGATGTTGAAGTCGTTGTTCATACGACCAGCATAACGCTCGTAGTTACGGTTATTATATCTAAAGTATCCGTTACCATCCTGATAGTTGAATGTGAACTTAGTGCGCAAATTCTCAGTACCACCTGACAAAGCCAAAGTGTGCTGCTGGTGAGTTGTAGTCTCCTTAAGCATTACGTCAACCCAATCAGTGTTTGGATAGTGATAAGGATCTCTTGCATTCTTAGCCATGTAAGTCTTGATATAATCCTGAGAGTAAACAGAATAAGGATCTGCAGCACCGTCATTCCAAGTGATCTCGTTCTTGATGTTGAACCAATCCACAGCGTCACCGCTCTTTGGACGACCAGTTGGCTTATCCAATGAGAACTCATAAGTATAATCCAAAGAGAACTCCTTGTTCTTAGCACGCTTAGTTGTGATGAGGATTACACCTGCAGCGGCACGTGAACCGTAGATAGCAGCAGCGGCAGCATCCTTCAAAACTGTCATTGTCTCAACGTCTGTTGCCAATACATCGTTCAATGAAGATGGCACACCGTCAACGATTACCAATGGACTGTTGTCAGACATTGTAGTCACACCACGGATAACAACTGAACCGCTATCACCAGGACCACCACCAGAACGTGTTACCTGTACACCAGCGATCTGACCCTGCATAGCGTTTGTGATCTGCTGAGTAGAACGGTTAGTCAAGAGAGAACCCTGAACGCTTGACATAGAGCCAGTCAAGTCACCCTTACGTGCTGTACCGTAACCGATAACCACAACGTCCTCCAATGCCTGGAGATCCTCCTCCATTGTAACCTTGATAGTTGACTGGTTACCGATCTTGAGGTTTACAGTCTTGTAACCAATAGATGTGAATTGAAGAGTCTGACCTGCCTTAGCAGCCAACTCAAAATTACCGTTAACATCGGTAATTGTACCTTTGGCAGTGTCTTCTACGAGAACAACGGTAACACCAACAAGAGCGTCACCCTTCTGATCTACGACATTACCCTTCACTAAATTTTGCGCCATAGCTGTGGAAATTCCTCCACCTGCTAAAAGTGTGATTATCAACGCAAAACGTGCGCAAATAACCAGACTACGCAATGATGCGATAGTGCTTTTTAGGTTCATAAATAATTTTTTTAGGTTATAAAATAAGTTAGTTAAAATGTATTTCAGTTCTGTTTGCCCCACTTAAATACATACAAATGTACTAAAAAAATCTTTATCAGA